>JAGPDT010000044.1 GCA_018057455.1 Flavobacteriales bacterium
GGCCACCACCTGCCTGCGGCGCTCATTGAGCTCCGGTATCGAAAGTTTTCTGGAGTCGTTCCCCCGCATGAAAAGCAGGATCCAAGGATCGTGCCAATGTGTCAACTATTTACTGCCGGATCAATAAACCCCTTTCTTTGCAAGGAAGCACCATTTCCCATGCCAATGATCAGAACCACTACCCTGCTTTGCGCCACTGCCCTCACCATCGCCGCCAACGCCCAATCGTGGACCGTGGGCCAACCCGTGGACATGCTGTTGTACGCGCAGCCTTTTTACGGCGGTTGCAGCCCTGACCCGGATTACACATTCACCCTGCCGGCCAGTCCGGTGAGCGGCGTGGAATACAAAGTGATCATCACCGGTTTGGTGCCAGCAACCGGAAGCATGAGCATTTCACCCGGGTTGGACGATGGCCTCCTGAACGATGAGTTGATCATTGACGCTGAAATACAACGCAGTGTGACCCTCGCACCCGGCACCACCAATGCCACCCTGGAGTTCCGTGCACAAGGCACGCCCACCCAGGCAGGCCAAGCCCATCCCTGCAGCACCAGCCAGTTCTGGATGAGCAACTTGATGTTCTGCCCGGAAGGGCTCATACCGGTGTTTAATGATGGCTGCAGCGTGGTGGACCTGAGCACCACCGTGAAAGACGCGGCCGGGGAATCGACCATGACCCAAGTCCCGTCGGTGGCCAATGGTCAACAACTCACCATCGCATTGCATTCCTCCGCAACGGCCGCATACGGTATTCGGGATGCCGTTGGCCGGCTTGTCCGTGCGGGAAGCATGGGGCCATTGGCCGTGATCGACGTGGCCGCGCTGCCGCAAGGCATCTATGTGGTCGCCGTGCAGGCCGAAGGAAAAACCGTGACCAAGCGGTTCCTGATCGAACACGACTAGGCCGGGTCCCGGCTGCGCCTCGGACCCAGCGTGTACCTGAACAGGTATGGACACGCCGTAGGAAGGAGCAGTCATCGAACGCGAACGCGCCCGCTGGATCAGCGGGCGCGTTCGCGTTCGATCGATCACCCTGGCGGTTCAGAAAACTTCTTTCAAGCACAGTTCAGGACCGGCTCATTCCTTCACCAGGCGTTTGGTTGCCTGAGTACCGTCCGGGAAAAGCACGTTCACCAGGTACATGCCACCTTTTTCGCCCACCAAGTCCAAGACCTGGCCGGAGCCATTGGGCTGATGCACTTGCACCACCCGGCCCGTGGCATCCATGACCTGCACCAGCGCGGCTCCTGGCAGGCTCCATTGCACCCAGGCCACGCCTGGTGTGGGGTTCGGAAACAGGGCGAACCCATCAACAGTGCCCAATAGCCCGTGTGGATCAGTGGACCCGTTGATGGGCGGTGCCATGTAAGGGCTGCTTGGCGCAAGTTGCTGCCCCGGCAGGCCATCTGGGCCCAGCTTCACGATCCAGGCGTCCTTGGTGGCATAACCATGGTTGCCCACCACATCCCCGTCGTTGGAGGATGTTTCACCGGCCATGAGGTATCCCCCATCCGCAGTTTGAAGCACGGCATAGGCTTGGTCCCAATCCGTTCCACCAAGGCATTGCTGCCATTGCACTGCGCCTGCCGCATCGAGCTTCACCAACCAGGCATCCCAGGTGTATCCGTCACCGTGGCGCCCGGAGACATCCCCGTCATTGGACTTGGTGAAGCCGGCCATGATATAGCCCCCATCACCGGTGGGCACAAGGTCATTGGCTGAATCCCACTTGGATCCACCCAAGGCATGCTCCCATTCAAGGGTTCCAATGGCATCGAGCTTCACCACCCAGGCATCTTCGCTGCCCAGCGCGCCATGATGGCCGGTTACATCCCCGTTACCTGAAGCTGCATAGCCGGCGACCACATAGCCCCCATCGCTGGTTTGCGCAACGGCCTTGGCCTGTTCTGAATTGGAGCCGCCCAGGCAACGTTGCCATTGAATTGCACCGAACGCATCGAGCTTGACGACCCACATATCAAAGTAGCCCAAGTTGTGGTTGCCCGAAACATCGCCGTTGTTTGAAGCTACCGTACCACCGGCCAAGATGTAGCCCCCATCCGTGGTTGGGCTGATGGCATATGCGATTTCGCCCCCAGTACCGCCCAGGCAGCGCTGCCAATCAATGGTACCCGAAGCGGTGAGCTTCACCACCCAAGCGTCGCCCCCTCCATGATGGCCGGACACATCGCCGTCAATGGATGAAGTGGAGCCGGCCAGGATGTATCCGCCGTCGGGTGTTTGCCGGATCTCATAGGCCTTGTCATCCAGGGAGCCGCCCAAGGAGCGTTGCCACTGCACCGCCCCCGAAGGCCTGAACTTGACCACCAGGGCATTGCGCCAACCCGTGGAGGGGTCCACTTCCGTGATCTCACCGGCCATGATCACCCCGCCGTCCGTGGTCATTTGCACGGCCCAGGCCCTGTCTTCCTCGGCATCGCCGATGGCTTTCTTCTTCTGGATGTTGTTTTCCCCGACCAACAGCGCCACGAACGCTTGTGTATTTCCGTAGACGTACGGGGGAAGTCCCGCGGCATCACCGTCGCTGGACCAGGTTTCACCGGCAAGGATGCAATTGCCGTTGGGGGTGAGGGCGAGGGCATAGGCAAAGTCGTGGTAGGAACCTCCCACGCATCGTTGCCATTCGATGGGGGGCGCCATTTGGGCCCATGCAATGCCCGGGGCAATCAGCATGGTGGACAGGCCGAAGATGCCTGTGGCAAAAAGAGGGGTACGGTGTGCCATTAGATCAGGTTTGGGTGTGCCAATTCGAAGAGAGCGCATGAACTACCCGATCTGGCCCGCCTGGAGCCCTGGAACCGATGCTCCACCGGGGTTGTTCAGCGGAAAGCCCAAATCTAGGTATTGGGCATGGTCGACCCGATGATGAAAACCACGACGCGCTGCCTGCACAGTTCAACAACGATGGCTCCATTCCACGCCTGGCGGTACCGATCGCAGTGATCAGGGGCGCGGACCACACCAGGCCCAGGACCGCGTTGAAGGCTGCAGATCGAATAACGGACCGGTCTGCCCTGCGTTCTGCAGCAGCGCCTTCACCACCGAAGGGACATTCCACGGCCTTGCCGAGGTGCATTCCGGTGAACGCCTCGCTGATCCCCAAGGCGACGATGGCGACCCTGAAAAAACCAGGAAGGAAAAACGCCCACCCAGCTTGTGCGGTCCCCTGGCGTCGGTAATTCTCAGCCTACCAACTCCTTGTTGCGGTTGGGGATGTCTTCCTTGTTGAAGGGCACGCGGTCTTCTTCCTCTTTCAGCTTCAAGACCAAGGCAAGGGCATCGGGCACCACATCGCTGCACAGGGTGAGGAAGCTGCCCGGCTTGGCCGTGCTGATGGCGTAGCGGATGGCCTCTTCTTCTTTTTTGATGATGATGTACTTCTTGTCGGGGTCCACTTCCTGGATACCCTTGACCATGAGGGCGATGATGTCATCGTCGCTCTTGCCGCGCAGGTTACGGTCCTGGCGGATGATGATCTCATCGAACATGCGGGCACTGAGGCGGCCCAGGTTCACGGTGTCCTCATCGCGGCGGTCGCCCACCCCGGCGATAACGCCCACCTTGGGGCTGTCCGGCACTTTGCTGAGGAAGCGGCCGAGGGCTTCGAAGCCGTGCGGGTTGTGGGCATAGTCCACCACCACTTGGAAGTTGCGGAACTGGAAGAGGTTGAGGCGTCCTGGGGTTTGTGCCGGCGAAGGCACGAAGGTGCTCAAGGCTTCGCGCAGTTCCTCCACCTTCACGCCGCGCACATAGGCGGCGAGCACGGCAGGCAGCACGTTCTGGATGTTGAAGACGGCTTTGCCGCCGTAGGTGAGCGGCACGTTCACGGCCTTTTCGATGCGCAGCTTCCATTCGCCCTTGCTGATGGTGATGAAGCCATTCTCGTAGATGGCCGCCAGACCTCCGAGCTTGCAGTGCTGGCGGATCAGGCGGTTGTTCTCGTCCAAGCTGAACAGGGCGATCTTGCCTTCGCACTGCTTGCGCATGGCCATCACCAATTCATCGTCGGCATTGAGGATGGCGTAACCATCGCTGCGCACGCTGCGTGGCACCACGCTCTTCACCGCTGCCAAGTCCTCCAAGGTATTGATGTCCTTGAGGCCGAGGTGGTCGGCGGCGACGTTGGTGCAGATGCCCACATCGCAATGCTCGAACCCGAGGCCGCTGCGGAGCATGCCGCCGCGGGCGGTCTCCAGCACGGCGAGGTCCACCAAGGGGTCCTTGAGCACGAACTGTGCACTGAGGGGCCCGGTGCAGTCTCCGGTCATCAGCAAGCGGTTCATGATGTACACGCCGTCGCTGCAGGTCATGCCCACTCTGTGGCCGTTGCTGCGCATGATGTGCGCGATGAGGCGCGTGGTGGTGGTCTTTCCGTTGGTGCCGGTAACGGCGATGATGGGGATCCGGCTGGGGGTGCCCGGCGGGAAGAGCATGTCCACCACGGGTTCCGCCACGTTGCGGCCCAAGCCTTCGGTGGGGTCCAGGTGCATGCGGAAGCCGGGTGCCGCGTTCACCTCCAGCACGGCGCCGCACTCGTTGAGCGGGCGGGTGATGTCGGTGGTCATGATGTCGATGCCGCAGATGTCCAGGTCGATGATACGCGAGATGCGCTCGGCCATGAACACGTTGTACGAGTGCACCAGTTCGGTGACATCGGTGGCGGTGCCTCCGGTGCTGAGGTTGGCAGTGGCTTTCAGGTACACGGTTTCACCGGCGGTGGGGACGCTTTCCGGGGCAAGGCCGGAGCGATCGAGCAAGTCCAGCGTGTGCTGGTCGATATCCACTTGTGTGAGCACCTTTTCATGGCCGTAGCCGCGTCGGGGGTCTTTGTTGAGCTCTTCCACGAGTTGGGCGATGGAGTGCTGGCCATCACCCACTACGCAGGCGGGGGTGCGCTTGGCGGCAGCCACGAACTTGTGGTTGATCACCAGCAGGCGGTGGTCCAGTCCGCTGATCTCCTTTTCCACCACCACGCTGCGGCTGATCTCCTTGGCCACCGCCAGGGCCACTTTGGCCTCTTCCAGGTTTTTGATGCCGATGGTGGCGCCGCGGCCATGGTTGCCCCCGATGGGCTTGATCACGCAGGGGAAGCCCACGCTCTCCAGCGCGGCGATGAGGCCTTCCTCGGTGCGCACCACGCGGCCCTTGGGCACGGGGATCTCATAGCTCTCCAGCAGCTGCTTGGTCTCTTCCTTGTCACAGGCGATCTCCACGCCGATGTTGCTGGTATGGCTGGTGACGGTGGCGCGGATGCGTTTCTGGTGCACCCCGTGGCCCAGCTGCACCAGGCTTTGGCCGTTGAGCCGCAACCAGGGAATGCCGCGGCGGGCGGCTTCTTCCACAATGGAGCCCGTGCTGGGCCCCAGGCGGGTTTCCTCGCGCAGTTCGCGCATGCGCAACAGGTCGGTTTCCAGGTCGTAAGGCACGTTGTTGATGAGCGCTTCGGCAATGCGGACCGACGCTTTTGCGGCATAGAGGCCCACGGCTTCCTCCAGGTAGCTGAACACCACATTGTATACGCCGTGTTCACCGGTGCTGCGCGTACGGCCGAAGCCGGTATCCATGCCGGCCAGCGTTTGTATTTCCAAGGCGATGTGCTCGATCACATGGCCCATCCACGTGCCGCGCTGCACGCGTTCGAAAAACCCCCCTTCATGGTCTTCGCTGCAGCGGTGCGCATAGAGGCTGGGCAGGAGTTCCTGGAGGCGCGGGAAGAATCCGGGGATCTTGTCCGTGGGGCGCTCTTCGAGCTCCTCGATGTCCAGGCGCATGACCACCAGCAATTGCCTTTTGATCGACCAGTGGTTGGGGCCACGCATGGCTTTGAGCTCGAGGATCCGCATGTTCGGGGGAATTGGGGAAAGTGCGGTCAATGTATGAAGAGGACGCTGTTGAACAAATTCCGGCCTTGTGGCGCGGTAGGGATGCGTTCCCGTAGTTTTGCCCCGTTGCCCGGTGCCGAACGGCACCCAGCCCTTGGGCAACACCAGGGGGTGGGGGGCCAAACACACAACATGGAAACAACGCCCAAAGGGAAACTGATCGCCATTGGCGGCGCAGAGGACAAAGGCAACAGCCGGGAGAAGAACGGAACGGATTCAGGCACGTTCATCGAATCGAGCATCCTGCGCCGGGTGGTGGACGAGCTGGGCGGTGCATCGGCACGGCTGGCCTTGATCACCACGGCCAGTTCCATACCGCAGGAAGTGGCCGAGAACTACCGCGAAGCCTTCGGCATGCTGGGCGTGAAGGAGCTGGACGTGATGGACATCCGCGAGCGCAAGGATGTGACCGCCGACATGGAGCAGCGGTTGGCAGCGGTGGACGGGGTGATGATCAGCGGCGGCAACCAGCTGCGCCTCACCACCATCTTCGGTGGCACCCCGTTCCTGAAACTGATGAAGAAGCGCTACCAGGAGGAACCCGGTTTCGTGATCGCGGGCACCAGTGCCGGGGCCATGTGCATGAGCAGCACCATGATCTACCAAGGCCAAAGCGCCACCGGCCTGGTGAAGGGTGGTGTGAAGATGACCACCGGCATGGGCCTGATCCAGGACGTGGTGGTGGATACCCACTTCGTGAACCGCGGGCGCTTCAGCCGACTTACGCAGTGCATTTCCGCCAACCCGGCCGCAGTGGGCATCGGTCTGGGGGAAGACACCGGCGTGGTGATCACCGACGGGTACCGTCTGGAGACCATCGGCAGCGGGCAAGTGATGATCTTCGACGGGCGTGACATTACGTACACCAACTTGGCCGATGTGGAGGAAGGCGAGGTGTTCAGCATAGAAGGCATGCGCATCCACATCATCTCCAAGGGCCACTGTTATTCCTTGCAAGACCGTTGTTTCACGGCCGTGCCGGTGATGCAGCCCCAGTGAGGGAATTGTCCGCGCCCTCAAATCGGCACCGCCCTTGATTCCCCGATCCGGGGCATCCTATGCCCGTTGCGGCTGCCGTTCCGTCAGTTGTTCAAGGGGGAATTGGGCCTTGGCACTATCTTTCCGCTGCCACCCTAAAACCTACCACGATGAGCAACGGAAAGACAGTCTTGGGCATTCTGGCCGGCCTGGCCGCCGGTGTGGCCATCGGCATGCTGTTGGCGCCCCGCTCGGGCAAGGAAACGCGCAGCATGCTACGGAACAAAGGGAAAAAGGCCATGGACGACCTGGAGGACCTGCTGGACCATGGCTATGAAAAGTGGAAGGAAGCGCGCAACACCGTGGTGGAACGGGCCAACATGACCAAAACGGACCTGAAGGATTTCCTGGCGTTCATGGCGGCCGAAGGGGCCGACCTGAAAGCACGCGTGGCGCAGGACCTGCGCGGCAGCACAAAGAAAGCCACGGACCCGGGCATGGACCAACCATCACGGAACTAACGGCCGGCGGTGCAGCGCTGCTTCGGTCTCCCACCACAGGCATTCATCCAAATCCCGAACCAGAACCCATGCCCACCCATGGCCCAACACCCGGAACGGATGGACAACCAAGCCCTTCCGGGCTGGAAGAACTTGTGGACGCCATGCTGGATGATGGCAAGGCCTACCTCCATGCCCGGCAGGAACAGCTCAAACTGGATATTTACGGCAAGGCCGGAGCGGTGGCCGGTGGAGCGGCGATCGGCGTGGTTGCCGTCGTGGCGCTTTCGCTTTGCCTGGTATTTGCCAGTTTGGCGCTGGCCGTATGGCTGGGCACTCTGCTCGGGGGCTTGGCCTGGGGCCTGCTGTTGGTAGCCGGCGCCTACTTGTTTTTCTTCCTGCTGGTGTACTTCCTCGCCAGGACCAGAATCCAGGAAACCATTCAATTGTACGTGATCAACCTGCTGCGCGATGGCCGTGGATGAACCTTTCCGCAGTTTGGCGGAGTACCGGGCCGAACGGCAACGCTGGGCCGGAACCAGCGGGCTGTATGCCGGGCGGCTCCGCACCCACTTGGCCGCGATCAGGGACAAGGAAACACGCCGGGGGTTGGCGCGTGAAGCAGCCACCGGGCTGCTGCGCAGCGCCTTGCCCCAAAGCATGTCCAGCGCCTTGTCAGCCACGGGCATGGGCAACGCACTGCACTTGGTGCTGGGCCGTGGCAAGGCCGGTTGGACCAAACGTGCGTTGCTCTTCGGCCTGGGCCTGGTGGCCCCCGCCTTGGTGGCCAAAGTGGAGCAGCTGCCCCTGCGCAAGCTGGTCCGGGAAGTGGGCATCAGCCTGGACCGTGTACAAGCCTATCTGCGCGAACGTTGACCCACCCCGGACCCCGCATGCAACCGGCTTCCCCCCTGCCCTTCGTTCCAACGCCCACAGGCCCTGGCCGAGACCCCTTACTGCGCTACGTACTGGTCCTGTTCGCGCTGATCGGCACCGTTGCCGTGCTCTACTTCGGCCAGAGCCTGTTCGTGCTGCTGTTCGTTTCCGGGATCTTCAGTTTCCTGCTGCTTCCCTTATGCCAGCGGATGGAACGCTGGAGATGGCCCATTTGGGCGGCAGCGGGTGCCAGTTGCCTGCTGCTGGTGCTGGTATTCTTCGGGCTGTTGTTCTTCCTGGGCACGCAATACGCCCATTTCGGGCAAGACCTGCCGGCGCTGCAGACTGCCTTGATGCAGAAGATCGACCTGGCGCAAGCCTATGTGGAAGCGCAATTCCATGTGGAGCAGGCCAAGCAGACCGAATGGGTGCAGGACAAGGTGGAAGACCTGATCCAGGCCAGCGGTACGGTGGCCGTCGATCTTTTCTCGGCTACCGGTGCAGCTTTCGCCACCACCTTGGTCATCCCGATCATCACCTTCTTCCTGCTGCTGCTCAAAGGGCGGTTCCGCGCGTTCTTCACCCGCCTTGGCCCGAACAACGACGGCAACGTGCTGCGGCTGGTGGAAAACATCGCCACCTTGTCGCGCCAGTGGCTTAAGGGCGTGCTCACCGTTGTCCTCTTCCTGGCCGTGCTGGACACCATCGGCTTTTTGGCGCTGGGGCTGGAGTACGCGGTACTGCTGGGTGTTACCGCGGCGCTGCTCAACGTCATCCCCTACCTGGGCCCGTGGCTCGGGGCCATAGTGCCGCTGTTGATCGCCCTGCTCACGAAGGACTCCGCCATGTATGCCTTGGGCGTGGTGGCCGTGATCGGCACCACGCAGTTCATCGACAACAACTTCATCACCCCCAAGGTGGTGGGCTCCAGCGTAAGCCTCAACCCGTTGGCCAGCATGATCGCCCTGTTGGCCTGGGGTTCCCTCTGGGGCTTCATGGGCCTGTTGCTGGCCATCCCCATCACCGGCATGATGAAGCTGGTCTTCGATGAGATCCCTTCACTGAAACCGTGGGGATTCCTGCTGGGCGAAGAAAAGCTGTGGCCGCGAGAGAAACGGTTCAGGTTTGTCCTTCCGCGCCGCAAGCAGGAACAGGAAAAGCCCGGTACGGCCTAAAGCACTTGCAGCACCAGGCACTTCAGGTAGTGCGTTTCGGGTATGGACCAATGGACAGGGTGGTCCGGTGGTTGCCCCCCGCTGTACACCTCGCGCAGCTCGCGGTGGGCATCGTGCGCCGCATCGGCAATGGTGCGCCGGAAAAGATCGGGAAGCATGTGTTGTGAACAGGAGCAGGTTACGAGGAAACCGCCCGGCGGCAGGTGTTTGATGGCCCGCAGGTTGATCTCCTTGTAGCCGCGCACGGCCCCGTCCAAGGCGGACCTGCTCTTGGCAAAGGCAGGCGGGTCCAGCACCACCACGTCCCAGGGCCCGCTCCCGAGCTTGGGGGCGGAGAGAAAGTCGAACACGTTCACGGCCTCAAAGCGGCAAACGCCTTCCAACCCATTTCGCGTGGCATTGGCGCGGGCCAGGCCCACCGCTTCCGCGCTGATGTCCAAGCCCAGCACCTCGCGCGCCCCGTACTTGGCCGCATGCAGGGCGAATCCTCCGGTGTGTGTGAAACAATCGAGCACGTTGGCACCCTGTGCCACATGCGCGAGCGCCGCATGGTTCAGCCGCTGGTCCAGGAAATGGCCCGTCTTCTGTCCTTGGGCCACGTCCACGGCGAACAGCAGGCCGTTCTCCTCGACCACCAGTTGGGGATCGAACGCTTCGCCGATGAATCCCTTCACCTGGGGAAGTCCCTCTTTCTCGCGCACGGGCACGTCGTTGCGTTCATAGATGCCACGCGGTTGCAGCACATCGCGCAACGCCTGCACGATCTCCGTTTTGTAGCGGTCCATCCCCAAGGCCAAGGTCTGCACCACCAGCACGTCGTTGAATTTGTCCACCACCAAGGCCGGCAGTCCATCGGCTTCGCCAAAGACCACTCTGCAATTGGCAGGCTGTGCCAGGCGCACGCGGTGGTCCCACGCGGCTTGTATCTTCCGGCGGAAGAATGCCGCATCGATGGGTTCATCCAAATGTTTGGTAAGCATCCGCACCCGGATCTTGGAAACCGGGTTGAAGAACCCTTGGCCCAAAGGCCCCTTGCGCACATCGAACACCTGCACGATACCTCCGGGCCGTGGGCTGCCCTCCGTGCGCCGCACCTGGTTGTCGTACACCCAAGGGTGGCCTCCACGCACGCGTTGACGTGCATCTTCGATATAGATCCGGTCTCGCATGGCGGGGTGTAAAGGGTTGCGAATGTAGCCTGCCGGTCCATCGCCTCCGGTTGGTGGGATCCATGAACGGTGGTGCCGATTGATGCAACGGCAAGGCCTCCGCACCGACCTGCCCTAACTTTGAAGCATGGCAAACCGGGAACTCCTCTTCTTGGCCACCGTGGCCCTGCCCGCCGCATTGGCGGCCCAGCATCGGTTGGACGCCGTGGTGGAGACCAAACGGTTCCACGAACCGGGCAAGGGTGAACTGGTGGATGTGAACACCTCCATATTGGGCAACACGGTGATGTGGACCATGGACGAACGCGGCTTCGTGCAGGCCCAGGTGGATGCATTGATCACCCTTGAACAGGATGGCCGGATCATTGACTACCGAAAGGCCCGGGTGGCCTCGCCGGAGCGCGCGGATACCTTGCAAGGCGACTTTATCTATCAGGAGCGGTTCCTCTTGGCACCAGGCAGTTATGCCATTACGATCGAACTCCATGACGCGAACCTCAGCGACACGGCGCGCACCTATGTGCACACCCCGTTGGTGATCCCGCAGCGGGGCCGAGATGCCAACTTGTCCGACATCATGTTCACCTTGCCCGGTGGAAGTGGGCAAGGCCCCAGCCCATACCCGGGCACCTATTTCCCACAGGAGGTGGGCACCTTGGCATCCTATGCCGAGGCGTACGGCACCATGGAGCATTTCGGCAAGGACGGTCTTTTCCTTGCGGTGATCCAAGTGGAGAACTATGAGACCGGGCAATTGGCGGGCAACTTCAGGCACGTGCAGCGCATGAAGGCTGATTCCGTGGTCCCATTGGGCGTGGAATTCGGGATTGGCAAGCTGCCCAGCGGCAATTACCTGTTGGCTGTTGAGCTGCGCGACCGGCAAGACTCCTTGGTCCAGCGGCGCACACAGTTCTTCCAGCGCAGCAACCCCATGAACTACGAACCCGGGCGAATGCTGGCCGGGGAGCTGGGCCCCAACTTCACCGATGCCTATACCAATGTGGACACCTTGGCGGACCTCCTGGGTTCCATGCGGCCCATTGCGGATGAATTGGAGCGCAAAATGATCGACGACCAAGTGAAGAACAAGGACCCGGAGGTAATGCGCCAAGTGATGTACACCTTCTGGTACAACCGCGGGCCGGCCGACCCCCAAGCGGCTTGGGAACGCTATCTGCAAGCGGTGAAATACGTGGACCGGCAGTTCGGCTGCCGCAACATGCGCGGTTACCAAAGCGACCAAGGTTACGTATACCTGCGGTACGGCGCCCCCAATACCGTGGTGAACCGCGCCAACGAGACCGGCGTGGTACCTTACATGATCTGGCACTACTACCGGGCCGGCCGTTACAACGACCGGCGCTTCGTGTTCTACCAGCCCGAGCGGTCCACCACCTGCTGGACGCTGCTCACCTCGGACATGCCCGGGGAACTCAACGACAGCCACTGGGTGGAACGCATCGTGAGCGGCGCCGCCGATGCGGGGACCAAACGCAACGAGGTGCTGGACAACTACAAGAACCCGCACTGACCGGCATCAGAACCGGCACAGGGCACGGCCCTACCTTCGTGCCGTGCCTACCGCCCTTCCGATCGAGCGCTTTTTGGCTGCGGGCCTGCCCGTGATCGACGTGCGCTCACCGGGTGAACATGCCCACGGGCACATCCCAGGCGCCCAGAACCTGCCGCTGTTCACCGATGATGAACGGGCCCAAGTAGGTACGCTGTACAAGCAAGCAGGCCGCGACCCCGCCATGCTCCACGGCATGCGCTTGGTGGGCCCCAAATTGGCCGAACTGGTGGAACGCTCCAAGGGGATCGCCCAGGACGGCCGAGTAGGCGTGCATTGCTGGCGCGGCGGAGAGCGCAGCGCCAGTGTGGCCTGGTTGCTTGAGAAAGTGGGCGGCCTGCAGGTGATCACCCTCCAAAACGGCTACAAGGCATTTCGCGCCCTTGTACAAGCCTCTTTCACCCTACCCCGCAAATTGCGGGTACTGGGCGGGTATACGGGCACCGGCAAGACGGAACTGCTGGCGTTGCTCCGTGCGCAAGGCCAACAAGTGGTGGACCTGGAAGGCCTCGCCCATCACAAGGGATCCTCTTTTGGTTCCATCGGCCAAACCGCACAGCCCGGCACGGAGCAGTTCGAGAACCTGTTGTGGAACGCACTGCGCCAACTGGACCCGGCCCGCACCACCTGGGTGGAGGATGAAAGCCGCATGGTAGGCCGGGTGAAACTGCCCGACCCGTTCTTTGCGCAAATGCGCACCAGCCCGGTGACCTTTATGGACATGCCCAGGGCGGAGCGCGTGGTACGGTTGGTAAAGGACTACGGCGGAGCGCCCATGGAGGAATTGTCCGCTGCTGTTCACCGCATCCAAAGGCGATTGGGCCCACAACACGCCAAAGCCGCCCTGGAAGCCTTGGAAGCCGGCGACCTCCATCAGGTAGCCGAGATCACCTTGGTCTACTACGACAAGACCTACGCCCGTGGCCTCGCCGAACGGGACCCGGCGCTCACCCGCCTACTTCCAGCGGCAGGCCTTGGCCCAACTGAACTTGCAACTTTGCTCCTGGCCCATGACAACTGAGCCCACCGCTCCGGTACGCTTGACCCAATTCAGCCACGGTGCCGGTTGTGGCTGCAAGATCGCTCCGGCCGACCTGGAGAAGATCTTGCGCACCTCCTTGGGAACCGTGGTGGAACCCCGGTTGTTGGTGGGCTACCAGAGCCGGGATGATGCCGCCGTATACGACCTGGGCGATGGGCGGGCGGTGATCAGCACCACGGACTTCTTCACCCCCATCGTGGACGACGCTTTCGATTTCGGCCGCATCGCCGCCACCAACGCGCTCAGCGATGTGTATGCCATGGGAGGCAAACCCTTGATGGCGGTGGCCATCCTAGGCTGGCCTCTGGAGCAGCTGGGTGCCGACCTGGCCGCCCGCGTAGTGGACGGGGGGCGGCAAGCTTGCCATGACGCAGGCATACCCTTGGCCGGCGGCCATAGCATCGACTCGAAGGAACCCTTCTTCGGGCTGGCCGTAACGGGCGAAGTCGCCGTGGAGCACATCAAGCGCAACAATACCGCGCAGAACGGGGACGCACTGCTGCTTACCAAGCCGCTGGGCGTGGGCATCCTGTCCACGGCCCAGAAACGCGGTCTGCTTGCACCCGGGCATGCCCACATCGCCAGGGACCTCATGATCACGCCCAACAATGCCGGCGTGGCCTTGGGCACACACGCCGGTGTTAACGCGCTCACCGATGTCACCGGGTTCGGGCTGCTGGGGCACTTGGCGGAAATGTGCGCGGGCAGCGGTCTGAAGGCCACATTGAAGTATGCGGACATTCCCGCGATCCCGGAATGCCTGCCCTACCTGAAGGCGAATTGCTACCCGGACGGCACCATGCGGAACTGGAAGAGCCTGAACGGCGAAGTTGGGGGCATTACCGGCATGGAACCGCTCTTGTTGCTTTGCGACCCACAGACCAGCGGGGGGCTGCTCGTCGCTTGCAACATGGATTTTGTAGGGGATATTTTAGCATTGGTCGAAATTTCAGGATCTAAAGCCACGATGATCGGAACACTGCACAACCGTTCTGATGAAAAGATGATCACCATTACTTGAAGAAATAGTTGATGGACAAAGGCAGAAATGTTGGGGAATGACATTTCCGGCAGTTAGTTTTGTCCATCATATTTAAATAGACCACCATAGACCATGGCCAAAAAACGATTGAGCGGAAAGAACATAGACCAGTTGCTCGTCCATTACAGGAATGAGCGGCGCAGGCTTACCTACCAACTGGACCTGGTAAAGAGCGCGATCGCGGACCTGAAGACACACCAAGCGGAAGAAGGCGCAGCCGAGCGCACCGCCCGGGCAGCCGCCGAGGGCAAGGTGAAGCGTGGACCCGGACGCCCGCGCAAAACCGACGCCGAGAAGGCCGCGAGCAAGGCAGGGCGCCCTGCCAAGCGCGAACGCAAAGTGCGCCCGTTGAACGCATGGGATACCGCGGTGATCAACACCATCACCAACAGCGGCCGCCTGTTGCCCAAGGAGGAGATCCTGGAGCAGGTGGGGCGCTGGGCGGCCAAGAACCAGCCCAAACTTTCCGACGCGGAAGTGGAGGCCTTCCTCACCCGCACCCTGCAGAAGCTCAGCGGCAAGAAGAAACTGTTGGGCACCCACCACAGCGGTTTGCGCCGCGGCTACCACTACGGCCTGATTGATTGGTTCTTCCAGAGCAGCGGCAAGTTGCGCAGGCAGCATTATGATCGGCTGGTGCTTTCCCCCGAAGAGAAAAAAGGCTGAAGGGCCACACGGGCCAAATTCGATGGAAATAGCGGCCCAAGTGCCGCCATTTCCAATTTGATGGGGGGATGGCTACCTTGGCAATGCCACAATCATCCGTCCCATGAGAACCATCCTTGCCACGTTGGAACTGAAGGCCGAGACCGACCCTGTGCTCAGCCAGGCCACGGCATTGGCCAAGGCTTGCGGTGCCAAGTTGTGGGTGCTGCACGTGGCCGCGCCGGAGCCTGATTTCGTGGGCTACCAGGCCGGGCCACAGTACATCCGCGACGTGCGCGCCAGTGACCTGAAGCAGGAGCGCCACCGCATGCAAAGCCTCATGGCCGGTCTGGTCGCACAACAGGTGGACGCCTCGTCCATCATGGTCTTCGGGCCTACTGCGGAAACCATCCTCCATGAAGCCGAGCGCCTGGGAGCAGACCTGATCGTCATGGGCACCCATGGGCGAAGCGGTTTGGCCAAGGCCTTCCTGGGCAGCACTTCGGACGATGTGCTCCGCGCCAACCGCTTCAACGTGCTGATCGTCCCCCCGGTCAACCCACGAGGGACCCAAGTGGAACAGCCAACTTGGGTGGATTGACCATGGAGGAGCGCAGGTGGGCCCCGTGGGCCGCGCCGGTGGGGCGTTTCCCAGGGCCGCTGGGGCCGCCACCGTGCACCTGGCATGCCCCCTTCAACCGAACCTTTCACACGACGAGGTTGTTGAGCAAGCCACTCCCCCACATGCGTACTCTTCTTTTCACCCTACTGATCGGCTTGCCCCCCTTGCTCCGCGCCCAATCCAGCGGTTTCGGCGCGGGCATCATCCTGGGGGAGCCCACGGGGATCTCCCTCAAAGGTTGGATCAGCAGCGACCGGGCCATTGACGGGGCCATCGCGTGGTCCTTGCATGAAAACTCCAACTTCAGCATCCACGCCGACTACTTGTTCCACAACATGGACCTGATCAAACCGGGCAAGGGCCAAATGGCGCTCTATTATGGCCCCGGGCTGCGCCTGCGCACATGGAGCGGCCACCGCTACTGGCGGCATGGCCATTGGTACGACGATGACGGCGGACGCGCCGGACTGGGCATTCGTTTTCCTGTAGGACTGGCCTACCTGCCCGCCAAAGGACCTGTGGACATCTTCCTGGAGATCGTTCCCGGGTTGGACTTGGTGCCCAGCACCGAATTCGACATCAACGGGGCCCTTGGTGCACGCTATTGGTTCTGACGCCGCCACGGCGACCGGTCCAGCGCTTGGTTCAGTCTCCAGCGGCCCCGGTACAGGAGCATGTACACCACCGTACCGGAAGCACACCCGATGCTCGCACCGGCCAAAATGTCCTCCGTGAAGTGCTGTGAGAGGTAGACGCGGCTGTAGGCCATAAGCCCCGCAGCCAAGGCCAATGCCACGGCCGGGACCTGCCTGCCGATGACCACGGCCAGGGCCAGGCACATGCTGAAAGCAGCGGTGGAATGCCCACTGGGGAAGCTGAAATGATGGTGCAGGTCCAGCCCGGCCACCAGCGGCAGGCCCGGCATGTGGTCCAGGAACATCGAGGGGCGGTCGTGCCCACTGAACACCACCTGCTTGAGGAATTGGACCACTACCGCGCCAAGCCCCGTGCTGAGGCCGACCATCAGGAAGGCCCGCCAACTGATCGCCAACATCAGCAAGGCCAAGGCCGTTGGCACCCACCCATTGGCGAACTCCGTCACCACGGGGAAGAGGCTGTCCAGGAACGGGTCATGGAAGCCGTTCATCGCCAGGTGCAGCGCAAACCGGTCCATGCGCCAAACGCACACCACGGCGGGCGCTGCCAACAGCAGCCCTGCCAGCAGGAACGCCCGGATGCTTTTGTCGCGCATGGCGCCAAAGGTATTCGCGGCCATGTCGGCTGGGGTGCACGAAAAAAGGCGCCCAGGACCAGCCTTGGCGCCTTTTCAGGGAAGCGGATGGGTTCAGGCTTTGAAGAAGCCCTTGGCCTTGGCGCGCTTGATGGCCTCGGCGATACCGACCTTGCTGATGGTGCGGATACCGGCCGCGCTCACGCGCAACTGCACGGTGCGGTTCTCCTCCGGAATGAAGAACTTGCGGTCCTGCAGGTTGGGCACGAAGGTGCGGCGGGTCTTCCGGTTGGAGTGGCTCACTGAATTGCCGGTAATTACGTGCTTACCGGTGATCTGGCAGATGCGTGACATGGCTGTACGATTTCGGGCGGCGAAGGTAACAGAAAAATGCACAGGTGGTGATACCCTTCAGGAGAGCCTGTCTTGGTCCATGCGGACCAATTCTTTGCGGAGCATGTTGAGTGCGGCTGCGGTGGCCCGCATGATCACCAGGTCGCGCGTGCCCATGAACACGCCTTTCTCGGCCACCACGCCCTGCGGGCCAGCCACGGCGATCCACACGGTTCCTACGGGCTTCTCCGGGCTTCCCCCTCCGGGACCTGCAATGCCGGTGGTGGCCACGGCCCAGTCGCTGCCCAGGGCCTGCCTCACCCCCTTGGCCATTTGTTCGGCCACGGGTCCGCTTACGGCACCGTTGAGTTCCAGCATGTCGCTGGGAATGCCGAGCTCGGCCATTTTCACGGCGTTGGCATAGCTCACCACGCCACCGATGTAGTAGGCCGAACTGCCCGGCACGGAGGTGACCAGGTGACTGAGGTAGCCGCCGGTGCAGCTTTCGGCCAAGGCCAAAGTTTCATTGCGCAGCTTGAGTTGTTGCCCCACCACCTCCTCCAGCTCGGTGGTGCCCTCGGCATAGATCAACCCGGGGATCAGGGAGTACAAGGCTTGAGCCTCCCGGTCCACGGTGGCCTTGGCCGCTATCGGGTCCGCGCCGGCATAGCGGCTCAGGCGCAGGCGCACCTGGCCTGGTGAGGGCAGGTAGGCCAAGTTGATGTGGTGCTTGGCCAAGCCGGTTTCCCATTGGGCCAGGCGCTCGGCCAAGGGTGTTTCGCCCAATCCCGTTGTGCGTATGGTGCGATGCACGATGCTCGGGGGCCGGAAAAGGGCGCGCAGGCGCGGCAGCACGCATTCGCGCATGATGGCGTGCATCTCGTAAGGCACCCCCGGCAGGCTCACATACACGCGCCCATCGCGCTCGAACCACATGCCGCTGGCCGTGCCCAGGAGGTTGGGCAGTACGGTGCAGCTCTCCGGCAGCATGGCCTGTGCGCGGTCCGCGGCCTTCACATGCGCCGGACTACGGCCCATGCGGGTGAACATGGCCTCCACCCGGGCCTCCACATCGGCATGGGCCACCAGGTGCGTTCCGAAGAAGGCGCAAAGCGCGCGCTTGGTCACATCATCCTTGGTGGGCCCCAGCCCGCCGGTGATCACCACGATGTCCGTGGTGGCCTTGTGCAGGGCCTGTACGATGGTGTCCTGGTCGTCGCCGATCACGCGGCCGAGCACGGTGCGGATGCCGTTGAGGCCCAACTCCTGCCCCACCCATGCGGCATTGGTGTTGATCACCTGCCCGATGAGCAGTTCATCGCCTATGCAGAGGCACTCGGCCGTGACCTCCTTGGTGGTCGGGTTCTTTCCGCTGTCCATTGCCGTACTTGATACCGGCTGCTTCAGCCGTGCATTTCAGGTTTGTTGCCGTACCGGGCCACCACTTGGGCCTCGAAGGCCAGGAATTCCTTCCAGCGCGCATCCACGTCCACCCGGCCGCCGTGCTCGCGCGCCAGGGCGATGAACGTGGTGTAGTGGCCGGCCTCGCTCTCCATCAGGTCCCGGTAGAAGGTCCGCAGCTCCGGGTCATCGGCCGTTTCGCTGAGCATCTTGAAGCGCTCGCAGCTGCGTGCTTCGATCATGGCCGAGAACAGGAGGCGGTCCACCAAGCGATCCTGCGGGCCGCCATCCTTGCGCACGAACCCCAGCAACTCGTTCACGTAGCCGTCCTTGCGCTCAGGTTCCAATGCCCAGCCCCGCTCGCGGATGCAACGTACCACCCTTCCGAAGTGGTTCATCTCCTCTTCGGCGATGCGGGTAAGCGCTTCCACGAGATCGGTGAGGCCGGGGTTGCGCACAATGATGGACATGGCGTTGCTGGCGGCCTTGTGCTCGCACCAGGCGTGATCGATCAGCAGGGTGCGCAGGTCATCCTTGGCCAAAGCGGCCCAACGCGGGTCGGTGGGGAGCTGGAGGTGAAGCATGGGCGGGAGGACAAAGGAAGAACACAGGGCCCTGCCATGGACCAGGCCATTGAAAAGACCTGGGCGGGGCGGAAAAAACGCACGCCGGATAGGGGAATCGCCGGCCCCGGTTGTCACAGGGGAAACCGGTACCAACCACCGGACCACTCCAACGATGAAACGGACCCGTACCTTCCTGCTGCTCGGCCTGACCAGCTTGTTGTTCACCGCTTGCCACAAAGACGAGATCCAAGGCTCAGGCGTCATCTCCACCGAATACCGCGCGCTGCCACCGTTCACCAGCGTGCAGATCAACGGGCCCATCCAAGCGACCATCCGCTATGCACCGGTACAGCGCGTGGCGGTGCGCACCGATGTGATGGTCCTGCCCTTGGTGCGCACCAACGTGATCGACAACACCTTGGTGCTGTACGTGGCCGAGGCGGACTACCATGACGATTTCCGGTTCGAGGTCACCGTGGAAGTGCCATTCATCGGCCTACTTACGCAGAACGGCGTAGGCCATGCAAGCCTCGGCGGCTTTTATGACCTGGGCCACCTGGTGGTGATCAACAACGGGGTGGGCGACATTTCCCTGCAAGGCACCACGGGCCACCTGGAAGTGACCCAGCACGGCGTGGGCCGGGTAAATGGGCAAAACATGGAAGCGGACACCTGCCAAGTGGGGCTCACGGGCGTGGGCAGCGTGGAGGTGCGGGTACACGACCTGCTCTACGGCTACCTGACCGGTGTGGGCAACATCTACTACCACGGCACGCCGGTGGTGGATGTGAGCGATGGCGGCGTTGGAAGCGTGATCCGGGTGGATTGACCGCGGCGGTCACCACTGGCCTGCTGCCGCGCGGCTCCGCATGGAATGCGCACCTCGGGGATTGCCGGCGATGCAAACACGGGCGACGGGGAAGCGGGCGGGATCACCTATTCGATGGGCATCGGTCCGGCCACGTGGGGCAAGGACCGGACAAGCCGGTGCAAGGATGTGGTGCCAAGAGCCCATCCATGTGGAACAAGATTCGTTCAATCGCGTTGGTTGAGCCAATTCATCAGGGCCCCTGGAGCATCCCAAAGCACAAATACCCCAAAAAGCAGTACGCCCGCAACGCCAAAAGGCCTGCACCAGCACCGGTTCCCCGCCTCCTGCCACCAGGATCCGCAAGCCCAACACCGATAGGCCGCATGAAAAAGGAACAACTGTTGGCCGCGTTTGAAGGCTCACACCTGCAACACCCCCATATTGAACCCACGCGTAGCTGGATTTTGTGATGCTGCCCCGATGCCCATGCTGATCCACGCCCTGGTCTCCAACGGATCGATGATCGCATCCAGCCACAGCCGTGCCGCGGCGTAGTAGGGGCTGGTACTGTCCTCGTATTTTTTACGGATGCGGCCCAGGATCTCCTCCTCGCGCTCCTTGGTGATCTCCTCACCGCGGCCTTTGAGGGCGGCCACTTCGATCTGCAGCAGCACCTTGGCGGCCTGGTCGCCACCCATTACGGCCACGTTGGCGCTGGGCCAGCCCACGATCAGGCGCGGGTCATAGGCCTTGCCGCACATGGCGTAGTTGCCGGCGCCGTAGCTGTTGCCGATGATGATGGTGAACTTGGGCACCACGCTGTTGCTCACGGCGTTCACCAGCTTCGCGCCGTCCTTGATGATGCCGCCGTGCTCGCTGCGGCTGCCCACCATGAAGCCGGTGACGTCCTGCAAAAAGACCAGCGGGATGTTCTTCTGGTTGCAGTTGGCGATGAAGCGCGTGGCCTTGTCGGCGCTGTCGCTGTAGATGACGCCGCCGAACTGCATTTCGCCTTTCTTGGACTTCACCACCTTCCGTTGGTTGGCCACGATGCCCACGGCCCAGCCATCGATGCGGGCGTAGGCGGTGATGATGCTTTGGCCGTACCCCTGCTTGTACTCGGTGTACTCGCTGCCGTCCACCAAGCGCGCGATGACCTCGCGCATGTCATAGGGCTTGGCGCGGTTGTCCGGCAAAATACCGTAGATCTCCTGCGGATCGGCCTTGGGTGCCTGTGCCTTCTCCCGGCTGAAGCCCGCATCCTTCGGCTTGCCGAGCTTGTCCATGATGGTGCGGATCTTCTTGAGGCAATCCGCATCGTCCTTGCACTTGTAGTCGGTAACACCGCTGATCTCGCTGTGCGTGGTGGCACCGCCGAGCGTCTCGTTGTCGATGTCCTCGCCGATGGCAGCCTTCACCAGGTAGCTGCCGGCGAGGAAGATGCTGCCGGTCTTCTCCACGATGAGTGCCTCGTCGCTCATGATGGGCAGGTAGGCCCCGCCCGCCACGCAGCTGCCCATGACGGCGGCGATCTGGGTGATGCCCATGGAGCTCATCACGGCGTTGTTGCGGAAGATCCTTCCGAAGTGCTCTTTGTCGGGAAAGATCTCGTCCTGCATGGGCAGGTACACGCCGGCGCTGTCCACGAGGTAGATGATGGGCAGGCGGTTGTCGATGGCGATCTCCTGGGCGCGCAGGTTCTTCTTTCCGGTCATGGGGAACCAGGCGCCGGCCTTCACGGTGGCGTCGTTGGCCACCACGATGCACTGGCGCTTGCTCACGAAGCCGATCACCACCACCACGCCCGCGCAGGGCGCACCGCCATGTTCGGTGTACATGCCGTCGGCCGCGAAGGCCCCGACCTCGATGCGCGGCGAACCCTTGTCCAGCAACGCATCGATGCGCTCGCGGGCGGTCATTTTGCCCTTTTGCCTGTGGGCGGCGATGCGCTTCTCCCCGCCGCCGAGGTAAATGCGCCGGAGGCGCTTGCCCAGCTCGGCAACGGCGAGCTTGTTGTGGTCTTCGTTCTTGTTGAATTCAAGGTCTTGCGGCATACGGAGGGATCGATCGATGACCGGTGGTGGTTCGTGGTGCGAATGTAGGCCGGTTGTGGAGTGGCCACTAGGCTGGACCCTGGCTGCCCCGCCCTTGCCCTGGAGCCAGGGTTTTCGGCTCGCTTCCAAACCCAATGGGATGGAATAGCTGCCTCCTATATGTGCCAAATATCATATTAATATTTGTGCGTTTGCAATTATCTTTGTTCAAACCAATTCACCAGGAGGAAAATGAAAATGCATCACATCATAAAGATCGTAGCGGCCATAATGGTCGTGGCCACCGGTTGTACCAAAGAAGGTCCTGAGGGTCCTTCGGGTGCTGCGGGCCCGCAGGGAAATGCCAATGTGCATGTGGACACGATCGCGGTGCAACCGGGAAGCTGGAACGTCGCGAACCCGGATTGGCTATGGTACCAGGCCTCGTTGGCGGCAATCACTGCGGACATCTATCACCAAGGCACGGTCATCACCTATATAGCCAATGGCGGAGGCTCGGAAGGGCCAGGCTGGCAGGTGGATCCCACCGCGACCTATTTCATTGGAATGGTGATGTTTAACCGATCCACTGTCAACGGACAGCAACCTGATGATCCGATACGCTACAAGGTGGTTTCCATCGCCGGTACAGGCATGGTCCCTGTCGGGTTGGATGTGAACGACCATAGTGCCGTGTGCAATTATTTCGGTTTGCCACGATAACGGGCCGGTACGTGCAATGCGCTTGAAGAGCGCAGCGGCGGGGCCATGAACAACGCCCGGTAGCCGCGGCTGGCGTGGCATGTAGTCATTGGCGGGCCTCTGCTCCGGAGGCTTTTCATGGACGTCGTACGAGCTGTGATCGAGGTCCAGGGGCGGCCGGGAGCCGGCTGATCGGGAAAATTGGAAGTCGACCTGACCGGCCGAATGGCATTGGCGCAAGGATCGGGCAAGCAAGGCATACTTAGTTTGGCCAACCGAAGTGCCGGCCTACATTTGCTCAACACGATCCACATTCCCACGGGCAGGTCGGCCCGACCTCAGGCATGGAGAACCAGGTGGCGGAAGGGCGGGCTGAAGCCGCGATCCCCAAGGTGTTGCACTACATCTGGATCGGTGGCAAGCCCATGCCCACGGACCTGCAAGCCAACATCCGGCAATGGCAACGGCTGATGCCGGACTACCGGATCGTATGCTGGGATGAGCGCAGCTACGACGTGCACCAGCATCCGTGGGCGGCCAGGATGTATGCCCAAGGCCGGTTCGCCTTTGCCAGCGACCACATGCGTTTGAAGATCCTGCATGCCCATGGCGGGTTCTACCTGGATGTGGATACGGCGCTGAAGAAGCGCTTGGACCCGTTTCTAGGTGAGCAGTGCCTGCTGTCCTTTGAATTTGATTCTTTCCTGTCCACGGGGGTCATTGCCTGCCAGGCCGGGCACCCCTTTCTTTTGGAATGGATGGCCCTGTACGATCAGCTGGATTCGCCGATCGTGAGCAATGATGTGATCACGAGGCATTTCCTGGACCGTTTTCCCGAGTTCCGGTTGAACAACCGGGACCAACTGGTGGGCACCGGCATCCGGGTGCTGCCCAAGGAATATTTCGCGGTCCCTTCCTTCGACAAGGAGAAGAATTTCGGGGTCAACCAAGCGGCCAACTCCTGGAAGGAAGGGCAGAAGAAGAGGAAATTGAGCGCGTTGGTGCGGGCGGTCATCGGAGACGTGCTCTTCTTCAAGCTGGTGAACCTGCGCATGAGTTGGCGCAGTGAATACCTGGCGTTGGACCGGGCCCGCAGGAGAACCTAGGCCGGACAATTGCCCCTCCCCCCCGCCAGGCGCCGCAGGAGCAGGATCGGACGGATGCCGCACAGTACAAGGTGCAAGGCCAGTTCCCGATCCACTGCGCCACCGCCGTACACTTGCAGCATGTACAAGGGAATCATGGGCCGGGCGTTGATCGCATGGCTGATGCCGCTACTGGGCATTGCCTGCACCCAGCAATACCCCGGGGCCGTGAAGTACGCATCCACAGAGGCGACCACCCGGACCGACAGCGCCATGGTGGTGAGCGCCCATCCTGCCGCCACTGCCGTGGGGCTACAGGTGCTGCGCGACGGAGGCAATGCGGTGGATGCGGCCGTTGCCGTGCATTGGGCGCTGGCGGTCGTGGCCCCATGGGCGGGCAACATCGGTGGCGGCGGCTTCATGGTCATGCGCACGGCCGATGGCCATAGCACCACGCTGGATTTCCGGGAGATCGCGCCCCTGGCGGCCAAGCGCAACATGTACCTGGACACACAGGGTGAGGTGGTACCGGGCCTGAGCACGCATGGGCATCTTGCCGTAGGCGTGCCGGGCAGCGTGGCCGGCCTGTTCGCCGTGCACGACAGCCTGGGCCGGCTGCCGATGACGCGCCTGATCCAGCCGGCGATCGACCTGGCCTCCCAGGGATGCGAATTGACGGAACTGGAGGCCCATGACCTGAACGCGGCGCTGCCCCTGTTCCACCGCTATTGCACCCGGCCGAACGCGTTCTTGTCCCGGGCGCACTGGAACGCCGGGGATACGCTGCGCCAGCCCGAACTCGCCCGCACCTTGGAGCGCCTCCGTGACGAGGGTCTTCCGGGGTTCACCACGGGCCCCATCGCGCAACTGCTTGTGGAGGAGATGCAGCGCGGCGGGGGCCGGGTGACCCAAGCTGATCTGGCCGGTTACCGGCCGGTGTGGCGGGCGGCCCTGGAAGGCAGTTATCGCAACCTGGGCATCATCACCATGGGCCCTCCATCCAGTGGAGGCATCTTGTTGCTGCAGATGCTCCGGGGCATGGAGACGGCCGACAGGAGCCTATGGACCGGCCCCCACGCGGCCTTGTTGCACCGCATGGTGGAGGTGGAACGCATCGCCTTCGCCGACCGCGCCACCTACCTTGGGGACCCCGACCGGGTGCAGGTGCCGGTGGCCGGCCTGGTCGCACCGGCGTACATCGATGCGCGCATGGCCGGGATCACCGCCGGGCATGCCACGCCCAGCAACCGGGTCACCGCAGGCATGCCCCAGCAGGAATCCGAGCAGACCACCCACTTCTCCATCGTGGACGCCCAAGGCAACGCCGTTTCATGCACCACCACGCTCAACGGCTGGTACGGGTCGGCCGTGGTGGTGGGCGGTGCGGGTTTCGTGTTGAACAATGAAATGGACGACTTCAGCGTGGCGCCCGGGGTGCCCAATGCCTACGGCCTGATCGGTGGCGAGGCCAATGCCATCGCGCCGGGGAAGCGCATGCTTTCCTCCATGACCCCCACGATCCTCACCAAGGAAGGCAAGCTGTACATGGTGCTGGGTGCACCTGGGGGGTCCACCATACCCACCTCGGTGTTCCAAACAATCCTGAACGTGGTGGACCACGGCATGGGCATGCAGGAGGCGGTGGAAGCCCCTCGTTTCCACCACCAATGGTTGCCGGACACCGTGCGGATGGAGCAGGGTGCGATCACACCGGGTGACAGCCTGTTGCTGGTGCGCATGGGCCACGCCTTCAAGCTGCGCCCTGCCATCGGACGGGTGGATGCGATCCTGGTGCGCGGCGATGGCGTGCTGGAAGGGGGCGCCGATCCGCGTGGCGATGACAGCGCAGGCGGCTATTGAGCGAAGCCACGCAGCCCGGACCGCCCCCCCCCTCCCCTGCACGGGGTCCGGCCGGCGGGATCATGGCCGCTTGCACCGCGCTTCCGGTACAGCACTGACCGCCATTGCGTGTTCCACCGCCCGGCGCCCAAAGGCCTCCCGCATGGGCAAGCCGCATGCGTTCCAACCACCGCGGTGAACAACGCCGATCAAGCCTTCAGGGGCATCTTCCCCGCAGGAATTCCTGCGCGTGGAACAAAGTGCTCCGCCTTGGTGAAGAAGGCCAACCCCAGCACCAGGAGCGTGGAGCAGAGCAACGCCACCTTCTGCATGATGGCCAGCAGCCCCACGTTGCCTGTGCCATAAAGGAACAAGGTGTAGTAGAAGACCACCATGCAGGCGATGCAGCATACTTTGAGGAGATGGAGCTTGGTCCGAAGGATGAACACGGTGATGTAGAACAGCCCAAGCAACGACAGGGAGCTGGACAGGACCACCATGGCATCATGAAAGGGAGTGGCGATCATGAAGTTGAACGCGATGTTGACGATGCCGGTAACCTTGAGGACCAGGGCCGCATGGCGCTCGGCGATCACGCGGGACATACGGAGGAAGAAGAGCCCGTCACCCAGGGACTGGAAGGCGATGCCCGCGAGGGCCCACACCCGGCCCGGGTTAGTGGCGCCGTTCAAGGCCTTCTCCTGGAAGAGGTTGCTGATGAAGTTCTTGGACCAGATGAAGCCTGGGCTTTGGCTGTCCGCGATGGAGCCGCCGGGGTATAGAGCGGCAGCGACCAGCATCAACACCGCCGCGGTGAGCATGCAGGCCAAGATGGCAAGTTGCAGCAAGCGGTCGCCTCCGAAGCGAGAGAATGGTGTACTGCCGGGCAACATCCACGCGTAAAGGTGTTCAAGACCGGA
>JAGPDT010000002.1:0-45575 GCA_018057455.1 Flavobacteriales bacterium
ACCTACCTGATCGCCGTGGCCGTGACCAACTACCAGGTGGACGCGCAGTACGCGCAACTGGCCACGGACAGCCTGCTGATGCTCACCTACGCCTACCCGGAGGACTTTGACGGTGCAGCCGCCGCGGCCACGGAGCTGCTGCCGGTGATCACGCTGTTCGACTCGCTCTTCGGCGGCTATCCCTTCGCCAACGAAAAATACGGCCATGCCCAATTCGGCTGGGGCGGTGGCATGGAGCACCAGACCATGAGCTTCATGGGCACCTTCCACCCGGAGATCATGAGCCATGAGCTGGGCCACCAATGGTTCGGCAACAAGGTGACCTGCGGGAGCTGGGCCGACATCTGGCTCAACGAAGGATTTGCCAGCTACCTCAGCGGCCTGGACTACGAACACCTGTCACCCATCTATTGGCCCATTTGGAAGCAGGGCAAGGTGGACCACATCACCAGCCTGCCTGACGGCAGCGTGTTCTGCGATGACACCACCACGGTGGACCGCATCTTCAGCAGCCGGCTCACCTACAGCAAAGGGGCCATGGTGCTGCACATGCTGCGCTGGGTGTGCGGCGACAGCGCCTTCTATGCCGGTGTGCGCAACTACCTGCACGACCCTGCGCTGGCGTACGGCACGGCCCTCACCGCCGACCTGAAAGCCCACCTGGAAGCCGCATCGGGGCTGGACCTCACCGGCTTCTTCGCGGACTGGTACACGGGCCAAGGCTATCCCTCCTACACCGCGATCTGGTCGCAGGATGCCGCCGGGGCGGTGGCGCTGGATCTCTCGCAGTCCACCTCGCATCCGTCGGTGGACTTCTTCGAGATGCCCGTACCGATCCGGTTCAGCGGCGGTGGGCAGGACAGCACGGTGGTACTGGACAACACCGCCAACGGCCAGCTCTTCAACTTCCAGCTGCCCTTCGCCATCGAGCATGCGGACTTCGACCCGGAGATCTGGCTGGTGAGCGCACAGAACCTGGTGACCCGCGTGGATGACCTGGCCGGGGCGCTCCCCCTGTTGGAGCTGCGCCCCAATCCGGCCGAGGACCACATCAGCTGGCACCTGGCCGGAACCTGGTCGACGGGGACCGTGGTGGTGCGTGATGCCATGGGGCGCCTGGTGCTCCAAGGCGATGCCCGCCAAAGCGGACTGGACATTGCGCAACTGGCCCCGGGCCACTACGTTCTGGAGGTACGCTCAGAACAGGGACCGCTGCGCGCCCGCTTCATCAAGGAGTGAGCCGCGCGGCCAGCATCCGCCGCACGTACTTGCCCAGCACATCGAATTCCACGTTCACCCGGTGGCCCACGGCCAAGGTGCGGAAAGTGGTGTGTACATAGGTATACGGGATCACCGCCACACTGAAAGTACCGGCTTGCAACGCCGCAATGGTGAGGCTGACGCCATTGAGGCAAACGGATCCCTTTTCCACCAGCAGCTCGTGCTCCTCGGAAAGGGAAAAACTGGACCACCAACTGCCCTCGCGTTCTTCCACCCCGACGCATTCCACCGTTGCATCCACGTGGCCCTGCACGATGTGGCCGTCCAGCCGGTCGCCCAAGCGTAGGCTGCGTTCCAGGTTCACGCCGTCTCCCGGTTTGAGCGTGCCGATGTTGGTGCGTCGCAAGGTTTCTTCCACGGCCGACACCCGGTAGCGCGACCCCAGGCATTCCACTACGGTGAGGCACACGCCGTTGTGCGCCACGCTCTGGTCGATGCGCAGTTCCATGGCCATGGGAGCTTCCAGGATGAGGTCGCGGTTGGCACCGATCGTGGAGACCTCCACCACCGTGCCCACTTGTTCAACAAGGCCCGTGAACATCAGTTCTGCTGAACGTGGTTGCCGCCCAACAGGTGCACCGAGCCTTTCAGCACCATGGGCTCGGTGCCTGCCAACCGTTTCACGTAGACTGTGCAGATGTAGAAGTACACACCGTCCGGCACGGGTTCTCCCGTGTTGTTCAACGTGCCGTTCCAGCGGATGTCCGGATCGTGTGTGGCGAAGACCACCTGGCCCCACCGGTTGAACACTTGGAGGTCGATCTCCTTCACGCCCCGGTACGGAAAGGGAATAAATCGGTCGTTCACACGGTCGCCGTTGGGGGTGAACACGTTCGGGAGCGTGTAGTCCGGGCAGTTGTCGCCGCACATGGGGTTGCTGAAGGCGCTCTCATTGCCCACGGAATCGATGGCGGTGACCACGTAGCAACCGGCCACGGAGGTGCCGTCCACGTGGGTGAAGGTGGTATCACCGGCCCCGGTGATGGTATGGATCAGCCCGGGCGTGCCGCCCAAACTGTCGGTGAAATAGATGTTGTAGCGCCAGGTATCGTCCGCGCAGCTGTTGTTGGGGTTGTTCCAGGTGAGCGTGTTCAGCGGCAGCTCGCAATCGTTCACCAAGGCCAGTGTGGGCGGGCAGGGCGGGGTGAGGTCCACGGGTGCGGCACAGGTCTCTTGGCTGAAGTTGATCAACGGTGAAACAATGGCGGGGTCGTCGTAGGCCCCGATCGCCTTCACGTAGTAGCAGTAGCTCTCGCCGTTCACCAATCCGGTGTCCACGTACACCGCTCCAGCCGTGGTTCCGATGAAGGTGAACACGCCCGCGATCCGCCGGAACACCTCGAACTGCACATTGAGCCATGGGGTGGTGTACTGGATGTGCAAGGTGATCTGTTCGTCATCCGGCTCGGGCACCAAGTAGACCGAAGAGGCCGTATTGCCGGAACCCACCAGCGTATTGCCGCCATTCCCGTAGAGCTCCACCCGGTAGGCATGTGGCGTGGTACGGGTATCCAAACCGGTGCCGGTGAAGGCGGTGTCGGGGCTGGCCAGGAAGGACGAGGCCGGGCTGGTGAACACCAGCTCATCGGCTGTGCTGAAGCCCGTTCCCCGGTAGAGCTTGAAGAGGTACGGACCGGGGAACTGCAGTGTGTCCAGGTCATAGGCGTTGCTCCAGCGCACGGTGTCCACGCCCGAGCTGTTATCGGTGATGCCCACGCTCACATGGGTCATGATGGGCACATCGCGCTCAAGCATGTTGCAGAACTCCTCGCTGGCGTAGCTCTCGGCGCCATCGGCAAACGTGGCGGTGACCAGGTAGCAGTAGGTGACGCCGAAAGCCAGCCCCGCATCGGTGTAGGTGGTGCCGTTCAGCCCGCTGGTGCCGCCGATGTACTGGTAGCCGGTGTAGCCCGGCACGCCGGTCTCGCAGTGGTCCGGCGAAAAGCCGGAGAGCCCTTGCCTGCGGAAGATGCGGTAGCCGGTGGCGTTGGAGCAGATGCTGGGGTCCCAGGCCAGTTCCATCACGCCGCCGTTGGGCGTGGCCGAGGGGTTTTGCGGGGCCGGTGCCACCACGGTGATGTTCATGGTCTTGTAGTCCTGCAATTGCACCGGTGCGGAATTGTCCCGCGCATTGAACACCACTTGCCACGGTTGTTGCCGCACATGGCTGCAGTTGGTGCTCCAGGAGAAATTGCCGGTCACCACGTCCTGCGCGGGGCTGGAGGTGAACACCGCCGGGGAACTGGCCGCCAGGAAGGGGGCGCCGAAGGCGTCCAGGGTGATGGTCTGGCCCACGTCGGGGTCGGTGGCCTGCACGGTGAACGCCAGGAAGGTGCCGGCCTCCACGCAGGTGTCCTGCACGTCGGCGATCACCGGAGGCTGGTTGTTGCACGGCCCCACGATCACCTGCATGTCGCGTTCCACCCAGCCGATGCTCACCCACTGGCCGTTGATCTTGCGCCATTCGCGCACAATGAAGGCGATATTGTAAATGCCGTTCAGTTGGGGTGCATCCCACGTGATGGTGCCGGTGGTGGGATCGATGTTGTATTGGTTGTTGGCGCCGGGCACCACCTGGTCGGGGAAAACATAGCCGGGGATCGGGTCGCCCAAACCGTCCTGCGGGTTGCTCAGGTCGCCGCCCAGGCACACCTTGGGTTCAAAGGAGAGGCTGTCCCCATCGGTGTCGTAGGCCCCCGGGTTGTGCACCCACGGCTGGCCCAGGCAAGCGTTCTGGATGGGCGGATTGAGGAAACGGGGGCTGCAGTTGTTGCCCGCCACACTGATCACCAACTGGGTCTGCACGCACATCGGCACGTTCACCGAACCGGGGATGTTCACCACGTCCGCCACGCGGTTGGGGTCGATGTATTGCAGCAGGTACACCCCTGGCCCGGGGTAGACGTGCGTATGGATGTAGAGATTGCGCTGGGTGCTGATGCCGCCCACCACCACTACGTTGGAATCATCGCGGGCAATGGTGTCCAACGGCGTGCCGTCGCCCCAGGAAACGATGAACTCCGGACGGTCGGCCTGCGAGTTGGGGTTGGTATAGGTGATGATGGTGATCTGGTAGGTCAATGAGCTGTCACCACCTACATGGCACACCAAAATTTCGCCCGCCTCATTGTGCGTGGCCAATACCTGGACCGTGCACAGCAGCAGCAGACTCGCCCAAAATGCGCGGAGGTGTGCGGACATGGAAAGGACAAAGTTCGGCCATATCGGGGTTGTCACTGAAAGACGGCCCCACCGTTCCATTGACGGAAACGACCGTTGGCCGGTTTGCCGGAGGGGCGGATTCCCTCATCCGATCAAGAATCATAGTTCCCAACGGCGCACTGGCACCCGAAATTCCGGTCACCACAAAGGGGGAGGACGAAGGACCACCAAGGCGCCATGAGGACCAATTGCAAAACCGGTGCGGCGCTCCGCAAGGAAAGCCTTGCTGCGGGAACGCACCCGCCGGCAGCTGCCGGTTGCCTGCTGCCCATTGCCGCCGCCAGTTGCTGCTGCACCCTGCCCAAGCCCACTATCTTCGGCCTCCATTTCAACATAAAAAGAGCCCTGTCGCTTATGCTTCAAGTAGCCAAGAGCACCCGCCTTTCCGCAGCCAAGGACCTGCTGGTGGTCCTTACCGACCCAGCCCAATTGCGCGGAATTGACCTGGAACGCAACGACCGGCAATACCTGTTGGAACAGCTCAAGGAAGAGCGACCGGTGGCGGTGTGCGACATCAGTGGCCGGTTGGTGATGGTGCACCAAGCAGGCAAGGCGGGCGATTCCCCGCGGCAGTTGGAACAGGCCCGCCGGGCGGGCAATGAAATGGCCCTGAAGCTGATCGCCGCCAAGCGGGAAGAAGCACAGGTGGTCAGCCTGCAGGAAGCCCCAGCGCTGACCTTGGCCTTGCTGGAAGGCACCGTGCTGGGGGCCTACAGCTTCACCCGCCACAAAACGGTGGACCTGCCCCGCACCCTGAAAAAGCTGTCCCTGGCGGCACCGGAGGTGAAGCAAGCGGACCTCGATGAACTGCTTGCCGTTTGCGGTGCCGTATACACCGCCCGCGACCTGGTGAACGAGCCCGCCTCGCACCTCAGCGCGGTGCAGCTTGGCGAGGAAGCAGCGAAGCTCGGAAAGGCGAACGGATTCAGCGTGAAAGTGCTGAACAAGAAACAGATCGAGGCCGAGGGCATGGGCGGCCTGCTGGCGGTGAACCAAGGCAGCATCGACCCGCCCGTGTTCATCATCATGGAATGGAAGCCCAAGGGCGCCGTGAACAAAAAGCCCATTGTGCTGGTGGGCAAGGGGGTGGTGTACGACACCGGCGGCCTCAGCCTGAAACCCACGCCCAACAGCATGGACGCCATGAAATGCGACATGGCCGGAGCCGCTGCCATGATCGGGACCATCGCGGCCGTGGCCTCCTGCAAATTGCCCGTGCACGTGGTGGCCCTGGTGCCCAGCACGGACAACCGGCCCGGCGGGCGCGCCTTCGCCCCCGGCGATGTGCTGCGCATGCACAACGGCCTCACCGTGGAGAACCTCAACTCCGACGCCGAAGGCCGCCTGATCCTGGCCGACGCGCTCAGTTACGGCGAACGCCATGACCCCGAGACCATCTTCACCGCAGCCACCCTTACCGGGGCCGCCTCCCGGGCCATCGGCACCCATGGTTCGGTGCTCATGGGCACAGCCCCGGAAGACCGGTTCGCCCTGCTGCAAGAAGCCGCGGACCACACCGCCGAGCGCCTGGCCCGCATGCCCTTCTGGGATGAATACGCCGAAGAGCTCAAGAGCGACATCGCCGACCTGAAGAACATCGGAGGTGCGCTGGCCGGGCAGATCACCGCAGGGAAATTCCTGGCGCGCTTCACCACCAAGCCCTTCATCCACTTGGACATCGCCGGCACCGCCTTCTTGGACAAACGCGACCACTACCGCCCCAAAGGCGGCACCGGGGTGGGCATCCGCCTGCTGTTCAACTACCTGAAACGCCGCGCTGCGGCCAAGTGAAAGCGACCATGAGCGAAGGACCCGTGCGTGTGGGCATCAGTTGCGGCGACCTCAACGGCATTGGCTTGGAGGTGGTGCTGAAGACCTTTGAGGACCCGCGGATGATGCAGGACCTCATCCCCGTGCTGTATTGCGGCGCCAAAGCCGTGAACCACTACCGCAAGACCATCCCCGGCGGGGAACAGCTGCAGATCAACGGCATCGCCCATGCCCAGGACGCCATCACCAAGAAGCTCAACGTGGTGCACGTGTGGGAAGAAGAGGCGCCCCTGGATCCAGGCGCACCCTCGGGAAAGGCAGCCACCTTTGCCATCCGCAGCCTGGAAAGCGCCGCGCAAGACCTGGCCACCGGCAAGGTGGACGTGCTGGTCACGGCACCCATCGATAAACACAGCATGGAGCAGGCAGGCTTCGCTTTCCCCGGCCACACCGAATACTTGGCCCACATGGCCGGCGGTGATGCCGAAGTACTGATGTTGCTGGTGGGCGAAGGCCTGCGCGTGGGCACGGTCACCGGGCACATTCCGCTGAAGGACGTGGCCCAGGCCATCACCACCGAGCGCATCCTGGCCAAGGCCCGCCTTCTGCACCAGAGCTTGGAGCGTGATTTCGGCATCGATGGGCCCAAGCTGGCCATCCTCGGCCTCAATCCACATGCCGGCGATGGCGGCACCTTGGGCACCGAAGACAAGGAACGCATCCTTCCGGCCGTGCGCAAACTGAACGAGGAAGGCATCACCGCCATCGGCCCCTACCCCGCCGACGGCTTCTTCGGCAACGGCACCTACAAACACTTCGACGGGGTGCTGGCCATGTACCACGATCAAGGCCTTGCCCCGTTCAAGGCCCTCAACTTCGGCCATGGGGTCAACTACACCGCCGGCCTGCCCGTGGTGCGCACCAGCCCGGACCACGGTACCGCGTTGGACATCGCCGGAAAAGGAGTGGCCGATGAAGGCTCTTTCCGCCATGCCGTGTGGCTGGCGTGCGACATCCTGCGCCATCGCGAAGCCTATAAAGCCATGACTGCCAACCCCTTGCAACCCCAAAAACGGGACAAGGAAAGGAAGGGGCAAAAGGACTCCTGACCTCGGCAGCCGGGGCACTGCACCACCCTGTTGGCGTGGATCAGCCCGGCCGCATTACATTTGCCGGTCCAATTTTCGGGGTGGACCCCTTCCCGATGGAAGCCTTGGCAGAACATACCATCAATTTCACCGGTCTCAAGGACGGCGCCCACCGCTTCCATTACAAGCTGGGCGCGGCCTTCTTTGAAGCCAGCGCGGATGATGATTTCATCGGTGGTGCGGTGGACGTACAGGTGGGCTTGGAGAAGAACAGCCACTTGTTGGTGGCCACCATCCAGGTGGAAGGTCAAGTGGACATGCTATGTGACCATTGCAACGCACCCATGCACCAACATGTGCAAGGCGACCAGCGCCAGATCTTCAAGCTCACCGGCGAGCTGGAGACCGACGAGGATGAACTGGTGGGCCTGGACCCGCAAGCCCACGAGATCAACCTCACGCACTATATCTACGAGTGCATCACCTTGCACCTGCCCAGCCGCCATGTGCACCCCGCCGGGGAGTGCGACCCAGCGGTGACCGATGCCCTGGAAAACGTGCTGGTGAGCCACGAACCGGACCCACGCTGGGCCAAACTCAACGAACTGAAAAAGAACAAGAGCGCTTGAACCGCTTTTCATTCCTGACACGATGCCAAATCCAAAACGTCGATTTTCGAAGACCCGCACCGCCAAGCGCCGCACGCACCAAGGTGCAGGCACGGCCACGCTGAGCACCTGCAGCACCACGGGTGAAACCCACTTGCGCCACCGCGCCTACAAAGTGGGCGACGACCTGATGTACCGCGGCAAGGTGCTCAGCACCAAGTCCACGGAGGCATAAATCGCAGCGCGTGACCACCCCGCACACCGGCATGCGGATCGGTTTGGACATCATGGGCAGCGACCACGGCCCGAAGGTGCCCATTCGTGCGTCCGTACAGGCGGCCCAAGGGCTGCCTGAACACGTGCGCCTGGTGCTGATCGGCAACGAGGATGCCATCCGCGAGGGCCTCCGCGCCGAAGGTGCCGATGCACAGGACTTTGAGATCGTGCCCAGCCAGGACGACATCACCATGGGCGACCATGCCAGCAAGGCCTTGGTGAACAAGCCCGGAAGCAGCATTGCCTTGGGTTTCCGCCTGCTGAAGACCGGCCAACTGGATGCCTTTGCCAGCACGGGCAACACCGGCGCCATGCTGGTGGGCAGCGTCATGGTGCTCAAGCCCATGCCCGGTGTGATGCGCCCGTGCATCACCAGCATCCTGCCCAAGGCCGACGGCAGCTTCGGCCTCATGGTGGACGTGGGCGCCAACGCCGATTGCAAGCCCGAAATGCTCTTCCAGTTCGGCCTGTTGGGCTCCCTGTACGCCCAGCACGTCTACGGCCTTGCAACCCCCAAGGTGGGCTTGCTGAGCATTGGCGAGGAGGAAAAGAAGGGCAATGCCCTCACCTTGGCGGCACATGCCCTGATGAAAGGCACCGACCGCTTCAACTTCATCGGCAATGTGGAAGGGCGCGACCTCTTCTTGGACAAGGCCGACGTGGTGGTCTGCGATGGTTTCACCGGCAACGTGGTGCTCAAGGCCTTGGAAGGATTCCACGGCCTGGTGAAGGACCGGGGCGGGAACGACCCCTTCCTGGAACGGTTCGACTACCAGAATTACGGCGGCACGCCCGTACTGGGCGTGGACGGCACGGTGATGATCGGCCACGGCATCAGCAACGAGGCCACCGTGAAAAACATGCTGCTGTTGACAAGCAAGGTTGCACAAAGCAAATTGCACCAGCGGATCGGTGAGGCCTTCCATGAACCGGCCCGTCCTTAACCCCCACAGCCCAAGGCCCGGAGCCTGCCCATCCATGAAGACCACAGCCGCCATCACCGCCGTAAACGGGTACGTGCCGGAATTCGTGCTCACCAATGCGGTCCTTGAATCGATGGTGGACACCAACGATGCCTGGATCACCGAACGCACCGGCATCAAGGAGCGGCGCATCCTCAAGGGCAAGGACCAAGGAGTGAGCGTCATGGCCGCGGAAGCCGTGAAGGGCTTGTGCGCCAAACGGGGCATCGACCCCCTGGAGATCGACCTGCTGATCTGCTGCACGGTGACCCCCGACATGCAGTTCCCGGCCACGGCCAACATCGTCTGCGACAAGGTGGGTGCGAAGAACGCCTGGGGCTACGACCTCAACGCGGCGTGCTCGAGCTTCATCTTCGGCCTCACCACCGGTTCACAGTTCATTGAAACGGGCAAATACAAGAAGGTGGTGGTGGTGGGTGCGGACAAAATGTCCAGCATCGTTGACTACACGGACCGCGCCACTTGCATCATCTTCGGTGATGGCGCGGGTGCCGTTCTCCTGGAGCCCGACCAGGAAGGCCTCGGCCTGGTGGACAGCCTCCTGCGGTCGGACGGCAGCGGTTGCCAATTCCTGCATCAAAAGGCCGGTGGATCCATGCGGCCGGCCAGCCTGCAGACCGTGGAAGCCCGCGAGCACTATGTGTACCAGGAAGGCAAAGCCGTGTTCAAGTTCGCCGTGACCAACATGGCCGACGTGAGCGCGGAGATCATGGAGCGCAACCAGCTCACGGGCGATGACGTGGCCTGGCTGGTGCCCCACCAGGCCAACAAGCGCATCATCGATGCCACGGCGCACCGCATGGGCCTTTCCGACGAGAAGGTGATGCTGAACATCCACAAGTACGGCAACACCACCTCGGGCACCATCCCCCTTTGCCTGTGGGAGTGGGAAAACCGCCTGAAAAAGGGCGACAACCTGATCCTGGCCGCCTTTGGCGGCGGGTTCACTTGGGGCGCGGTCTACCTCAAGTGGGCCTACGGTTCGTGAACCGTTTGCTTTTCTACCTTGGCCCGCCGTGGCCGGAACCAATTCCATGGAACCCATGAACATCACACAGATCCAAGACCTGATCAAGTTCGTCGCCAAGAGCGGCGTCAGCGAGGTGGAGATCGAACAGAAGGACTTCAAGCTCACCATCAAGGCGGCGCACAAGGAGCAACCGGTGCAGGTGATGGCCGCACCGCAGTACATCCAGGCCCCGCTGCCGGCAGCCCCGGCACCAGCCCCTGTGGCGGCTCCTGCGGCACCCGCCCCGGCAGCGGCACCTGCGCCGGATGCCAAGTACATCACCGTCAAGGCCCCCATGATCGGTACGTTCTACCGTGCGGCAGGCCCCGGAAAACCCGTGTTCATCAACGTGGGTGATGAGATCAAGCCGGGCAAGACCCTGTGCATCATCGAGGCCATGAAGCTCTTCAACGAGATCGAGAGCGAGGTGAGCGGCAAGATCGTGAAGGTGTTGGTGGACGACGCCAAGCCCGTGGAGTACGACCAACCCTTGTTCCTGGTCGACCCCTCCTAGTCTGATCCGCAATGACGCGACGGCGCAACGAAGCCGCTGCCTAACAATGGAATGCGGACGATCAATGGTCATGGCATACGTTGCATTCCCGTGGCGTCGTAACGCCGTTGTGGTTAATCCTCCTGCGTGATGTTCAAGAAGATCCTCATAGCGAACCGCGGCGAGATCGCCCTGCGCGTGATCCGCACCGCCCGTGAAATGGGCATCAAGACGGTGGCTGTGTACAGCACGGCCGACCGCGACAGCCTGCATGTGCGCTTTGCCGATGAAGCCGTGTGCATTGGCCCGCCACCCAGCAAGGACAGCTACCTGAACATGAGCCGCATCATCGCTGCGGCCGAGATCACCAACGCGGACGCCATCCACCCCGGCTATGGTTTCCTGAGCGAGAACGCCAAGTTCAGCCGCATCTGCCAGGAGCACGGCATCAAGTTCATCGGCGCGCTCCCCGAGCAGATCGAGGCCATGGGCGACAAGGCCACGGCCAAAGCCACCATGATCAAGGCCGGCGTACCGGTGGTACCGGGCACCGAGGGCCTCATCACCGACATCGGCCTTGCCAAGAAGGAGGCCAAGCGCATCGGCTACCCGGTGATCCTGAAGGCCACGGCCGGCGGGGGGGGCAAGGGCATGCGCCTGGTGTGGAAGGAAGAGGAGTTCGAGGAGGCCTTTGAGAAAGCCAGCCAGGAGGCCGGTGCCGCATTCGGCAACCCGGGCATGTACATGGAGAAGTACGTGCTGGAACCGCGCCACATCGAGATCCAGGTCGCGGGCGACCAGTACGGCACGTTTTGCCACATGAGCGAGCGCGACTGCTCCATCCAGCGCCGCCACCAGAAGCTGGTGGAGGAAACGCCCAGCCCGTTCATGACCAAGGCGCTGCGCAAGAAGATGGGCGAGGCCGCCATCAAAGCCGCCGCCAGCGTGAACTACGAAGGGGTGGGCACCGTGGAATTCCTCGTGGACAAGGACCGCAACTTCTATTTCATGGAGATGAACACGCGGATCCAGGTGGAGCACACCATCACCGAGGAGGTCATCGATTTCGACCTGGTGCGCGAACAGATCAAGATCGCCGCGGGCATCCCCATCAGCGGCCTGAACTACGAGCCCACGCGCCACAGCATCCAGTGCCGCATCAACGCCGAGGACCCCTTCAACGACTTCCGGCCCAGCCCCGGCAAGATCCACAGCTACCACAGCCCCGGAGGCCATGGCGTACGCATCGACACCCATACCTACGCGGGCTACACCATTCCGCCCAACTACGACAGCATGATCGGCAAGCTGATCGTGAGCGCCCAGACCCGCGAGGAGGCCTTGGCCAAGATGGAACGCGCCTTGAGCGAATACGTGATCGAAGGCGTGCACACCACCATTCCCTTCCACCTTCAGTTGATGCAGAACGAGAAGTTCCGTGCCGGCGACTTCACCACCAAGTTCCTCGAAGGCTTCGAACTGAAAAAGCCCTGAACGGCCCGGCACAAGGACCCATGAGGTGGTACTGGAAACTCCTGCTTTTGCTGTTCCTGGTGCTGCTGGTGGCCGGATGGGTGCGCTACGCCTGGGTCTTCGGCGAAGGCGCAAAGGCCGGCCAATTGAACTACGTGGTACGCAAAGGCTACCTGTTCAAGACCTACGAGGGCAAACTGATCCAGACCGGCCTGCGGGCCCAAGGCACCTCGCTCAGCTCCTATGAGTTCGAGTTCTCCGTGGCCGACGAGCGCATCGCCAACCAGCTCATGGCCCGCAGCGGTGACCAATTCACCCTGCACTACAAGGAATACCTCGGCGCCCTGCCCTGGCGTGGCCATTCGGTATACGTGGTGGACAGCATCATCGCGGCCGAGGAGGTGCAGCATTGAACCGGCACCCGGGCCGGGGCCGATCGCAGCGCACGCCTGCCTGGACCGGACCGCGGGCGTGCCACCGGGCATGCGGCCAGTGCCCCGTCCGCCGTGTTCCGCGCGGGTTCCAGCGGCAGCGCACCCAAATGGTCCGGTTCCTGCCGTTTACCTTTGCAAGACCCGCCAAACTCCCGTAGGTTCGCACGGAATTTCAACGACCCATGAGCACCCCCCACGATTTCCTTCCGGTGATCATCCAAGTGCTCATTGCGGCCGGCTTTGTCGGCGTGGCCTTGGGCGCAGCCGCGTGGCTGGGGCCCAAGCGCGGCGGGCGCCGCAAGGAGGACAGCTTTGAGTGCGGCATCGAGCAGCACGGCAACGCCCGCGCCCCTTTCTCGGTGAAGTACTTCCTCATCGCCATCCTCTTCGTGCTCTTCGACGTGGAGGTGATCTTCCTCTACCCCTGGGCCGTCAACTTCAAGGCACTGGGCTGGTTCGGCCTGGTGGAAATGCTCGTATTCCTGGGCTTTGTACTGGCAGGCTTCTTCTATGTGATCAAAAAAGGCGCGCTCAAGTGGGAATGACCGCACAGGCCCCGTTCAGCCGCACCGCACCATGAGCAACAACCAACAGCTACCGGCCCAGGCCCCCAAGCGGGAAAAGCCCTCCATCGTGGAAGGTCCGTCCGGCTACACGGGCACGGGCTTCTTCGCCACCAGCGCGGACAAGGCCATCGGCCTGGCGCGCAAGAACAGCCTTTGGCCCCTGCCCTTCGCCACCAGCTGCTGCGGCATCGAATTCATGAGCCTGATGAGCTCGCACTATGACCTGGCACGCTTCGGCATGGAGCGGCTCAGCTTCAGCCCGCGCCAGAGCGACCTGCTCATGGTCATGGGCACCATCGCCAAGAAGATGGCACCCGTGCTGCGGGAAGTGTACATGCAGATGGCCGAGCCCAAGTGGGTGCTGAGCATGGGCGCCTGTGCCAGCAGCGGCGGCATCTTCGACAGCTACAGCGTGCTGCAAGGCATCGACCGGGTGATCCCCGTGGACGTCTACGTCCCGGGCTGCCCGCCGCGCCCCGAGCAGGTCATAGACGGGATCATGAAGATCCAGGAACTGGCCCAGAACGAAAGCCTGCGGCGCCGCTACAGCAAGGAATACGAGGACCTGCTCAACACGTACAAGATCGACTAAGCCGTGCCAGCCTTCACCATCAAAGCCGAACGTGACCAGTTGGTCACCGACCGCCTCACCGAGCACCTCGGTGCAGGCGGCTTCACCCACGAGCGACTGTACGACACCCTGTGCTTCACCGTGCCCAAGGCGAAGGTGCATGACGTGCTGGCCTTCCTGCGCGATGAACTGGACTTCAAGTTCCTCACCTCGCTCTGCGGCATGCACTTCCCCGGCCTGGAACTGGAGCTGGGGGCGGTGTACTTCCTGCACAGCATGCGCAACGGCCACCGCATCCGCGTAAAGACCTACACCTCCATGCACGAGGCCAAGTTGCCCACCGTTACGGACCTCTGGCCCACGGCCAACTGGATGGAGCGCGAAACCTGGGATTTCTTCGGCATCCACTTCACGGGCCACCCCAACCTCAAGCGCATCCTCAACATGGAAGACTTCCCCGCCTTCCCCATGCGCAAGGACTACCCCTTGGAAGACCCCACCCGCGAGGACAAGGACAACACCTTCTTCGGACGATGAGCGGAACCACCCAGCAACCCGACCTCTGGAAGGAGGACATCGTGGCGGGCGAAGGGCTCAAGGAGCTCACCACGCTCAACCTGGGCCCCACCCACCCGGCCACCCACGGCATCTTCCAGAACGTGCTCACCATGGACGGGGAGATCATCCTCTCCACCGAGCAGACCATCGGCTACATCCACCGGGCCTTCGAGAAGATCTGCGAACGCAGGCCGTTCTACCAGATCACCACGCTCACCGACCGGATGAACTACTGCAGTGCGCCCATCAACAACATGGGCTGGCACATGGCGGTGGAAAAGCTCCTGGGCATCGACCTGCCCAAGCGCGTGGAATACATGCGCGTGATCATCATGGAGCTCTCGCGCATCACCGACCACATCATCTGCAACACCATCATCAGCCAGGACTCGGGGGCCACCACGCCGTTCCTGTACGTGTACCAGTGGCGGGAGAAGATCTACGAGATCTACGAGGAGATCTGCGGCGCACGCCTCACCACCAACATGGGCCGCATCGGCGGGTTCGAGCGCAACTTCAGCGAACTGGCCTGGCAGCGCATCCGCGGCATCGTGAAGGACCTGCCCGCGGTGCTCGATGAGTTCGATGCCCTGCTGGTGCGCAACCGCATCTTCATGGACCGCACCATCAACTGCGGGCCCATTGGCGCCGAACGCGCCCTGGAGTACGGCTTCACCGGCCCCAACCTGCGTGCCGCCGGGGTGGACTACGACGTGCGCGTGGCCGACCCCTACAGCTCCTACCAGGACTTCGACTTCGCCATTCCCGTGGGCAAAAGCGGCGACGTGTACGACCGCTTCACCGTACGCCAGGAGGAAATGCGCCAGAGCATCTCCATCATCCGCCAAGCACTGGAACGATTGGACAAGATCCATGACAAGGCCACCTTCCGCGCCGATGTACCGGACTGGGTGCTGCCGCCCAAGGAAGAAGTGTACAACGACATGGAGGCGCTGATCTTCCACTTCAAGGCGGTGATGGGCGAGGTGGAGGTGCCCGTGGGCGAGATCTACCATTGCGTGGAGGGCGGCAACGGCGAACTGGGCTTCTACATCGTCAGCGACGGGGGGCGCACCCCGTTCCGCGTACACCTGCGCCGCCCCTGCTTCATTTATTACCAAGCCTATCCGGAGATCATCAAGGGCGGCATGCTCAGCGACGCCATCCTCACCATGAGCAGCATGAACGTGATCGCCGGTGAACTCGATGCCTGATGGAACACGCGACCGCAATGAACACCAAGCCTGAAGGGATCGCCCCTTTCGCCTTCAGTGAAAAAGGGATTGCCGAATGCAGGGAAGTGATGTCGCGCTACCCGGCTGAATTCAGCAAGAGCGCACTGATCCCGATCCTGCACCTCGCACAGACCGAGAACAACGGCTGGCTGAGCGTGCCCGTGATGAACACCGTGGCCGACTTGCTGGGCATCCAGTACATCGAAGTGTATGAGGTGGCCACCTTCTACAGCATGTTCCACCTGCACCCGGTGGGCAAGCACGTGTTGGAGGTATGCCACACCACGCCCTGCATGCTGCGCGGCAGCGACGACGTCATTGAGCACATCGGGAAACGGCTCGGCATCCAGCCGGGCGAAACCACCAAGGACGGACTCTTCACCCTGAAGGCCGCCGAATGCCTGGGCAGCTGCGGCAGCGCCCCCATGCTGCAGTGCGGGGCCAAGTACCATGAGCACCTCACCATCGAAAAGGTGGACCAACTGATCGAGGACCTGCGCGGCAAAGCCGAACGCTCCAACTACACTGACCACCTAGATACGCCAGCCGGAAATGGGACGACAGCTTCTGCTTGAGCACATAGACAAGCCGGGCATACGCGGGCTGGAGGCCTATCGCGCCCATGGCGGCTACCGCAGCGTGGAAAAGGCCTTGAAGGCCATGAGCCCCGAGGCGGTGCTGGAGGAGGTGAAGAAAAGCGGCCTGCGTGGCCGAGGCGGCGCCGGTTTCCCCGCGGGCATGAAGTGGAGCTTCCTGGCCAAGCCCGAGGGCGTGCCACGCCACTTGGTGGTGAACGCCGACGAAAGCGAACCAGGCACCTTCAAGGACCGCTACCTCATGGAGCGCATCCCGCACCTGCTGATCGAAGGCATCATCCCCAGCTCCTTCGCCATGGGGGTGAACACGGCCTACATCTACATCCGCGGTGAGTACTTCTACGTTGCGCGCATTCTGGAACAGGCCATAGGCGAGGCCCGCGCGGCCGGCTGGCTGGGCAAGAACATCCTGGGCAGCGGCTTCGACCTGGAAGTGCATGTGCATGTGGGCGCCGGCGCCTACATCTGCGGGGAGGAAACCGCGCTGCTGGAAAGCCTCGAGGGCAAGCGCGGCAACCCGCGCATCAAGCCGCCCTTCCCCGCGGTGAAGGGCCTGTGGCAGCGGCCAACCGTGGTGAACAACGTGGAGACCATCTGCGCCGTGGTGCCCATCGTGAACGACGGCGGCGAGGAATACGCCAAGATCGGCATCGGCCGCAGCACCGGCACCAAGTTGATCAGTGCAGGCGGGCACATCAAGAAACCCGGCGTCTACGAGATTGAGCTGGGCGTGCCGGTGGAGGAGTTCATCAACAGCGATGAATACTGCGGCGGCGTAAGTGGTGGCCGGCCCCTGAAAGCCTGCATCCCGGGCGGCTCCTCCGTGCCCATCCTGCCCGCGGAACTGATCTACCGCACGGCCAAGTTCGAAACGCGCCTGATGACCTATGAAAGCCTCAGTGACGGCGGCTTCCAAACCGGGAGCATGCTGGGCTCAGGCGGATTCTACGTGTTCAACGACACGGCTTGCATCGTGCGGGCCACGTGGAACCACAGCCGCTTCTACCACCACGAGAGCTGTGGCCAGTGCAGCCCATGCCGCGAGGGCACCGGCTGGATGGAGAAAGTGCTGTACCGCTTGGAGCACGGCCTGGCCCGCACGGACGACATCGACCTGCTCTGGGACATCCAGCGCCGCATCGAGGGCAACACCATCTGCCCCTTCGGCGATGCCGCCGCATGGCCTGTGGCCGCCTCCATCCGCCACTTCCGCCACGAATTCGAATACCACGCCACGCACCCCACCAAGGTGAAGGACCCCAAGCACTGCGAGAAGGAGCCGATCCCCATTCCGGAACGGTCTTACGCAGGGTAGTCCCGCGGGGAGAGGAGGCCTTCCTTCTCGGACCGCGGGGACGAACAGGCCGCGCCCGGCAATCACAGCCGGTGGGCAAGCACCACCGTCTTTCGGACCTTCTCCACGTTGCCGGCCAAGTCGTAGGCTTCCAGGAAGATGATGTACGGCCCGATGCGCGCCAGTTCATTGCCTTCCATCAGCCCGTCCCAGGAGACCGCGCCGCTGGTGCCCAGCAGCTCGTTGTTCATCAGCGTGCGCACCTCACGGCCCGCGAGGTCGAACACCTTCATGGTGCCCACGAAGCCCGGCTCGTCGAATTTGTATGCAATGGTGAGCACGTCCTGGTGGCCGTCGTTGTCCGGTGAGAAGATGGCCGGGTCGATGGTGATCTCGCCGTTGGCTTCGGGGGCCGGAGCGTATTGTGAATTCTGATGACCTGGAGTGGCGAAATCCACGGCTTCCGCCGCGCTGTGCCAGTTGCTGTCGTCACGGGCCGGGCGCTCGGGATCCACCCGTTCCAAGCTCACGCCGTCCACGCTTTCCAGCAAGGTGAACTGCAGGTCGTCACTGTAGTGGAACAGCTCCAGCGTATCGCCAAGAAGCCCCATGAGGAGCACGCTGCCGCTGCCGTTGGTGTAGGTGGGCAGTTCCGCTTGCAACATCCTGTCGGCATGGCCCAAGGGATAATTGGCCAGCACATTGGCCACATCCGTGGCGATGGCCACATACGTGCCGGGCATCAGCAACCAGGCCTCCGCGGTGATGGGTTGCATGCTGCCCGATCCATTGGCCAGCTGCAACCCTTGGAGGCTGACCACCTTCTGTGAGCGGTTGTACAGTTCCACGAAATCGCTGCCGCTGCCGCGCGGGTCGTACAGCACTTCGTTGATCACCACGTCGCCCGCCGTAACGGGTTCGGGCAAGGCGAATGTTGCCGTGTTGGCCGGGCCGATGGCATTGCCGGGGCAATCGTTCACACCGGTGACCGTGATCGTTTGCAATTGCCCTGGCACGAGTTCCGTGGCCAACGTCAGGCGCACGCGGTCAGTGGCGATGAGTGACAGGTTGGCCAGCGCGATGGCCGGGTCGATCACATAGGTGCCGTTCATCAGGGAGGATGCATCCATCGCCTCGCTGAAGAGCAGGTCCACGGTGACACTGTCGACCACATAGACCTGGGTAAGCGTCGGTGGGACGGTATCGATCAAGACCGCGAAGACGCTGTTCGGCGAGCCGGGCGTGCCCCCCAACACCCCGATCGATGCCGCCCAGTTGATCGCGCCGGAGCAGGGGGTGAACGGGTCGATCCGCTCCAGCGACCAGCCGCCGCTGATCTTCGCGGGGTCTGAGTACCAAGAGGAGGAATAGGTGACCACATCGATCGTGGCATTGCCGGCATCCCATAGCTGCATCGGGTCGCCATCGTTGTTCAAGGAAGGGAAGGAAGGCACGCCCACCACGGTTCCGAACGAAGTGAACAGGGCCGCATTGGCCGTGCTGGCCAAGATCACGAAGCCACCGGGGGGCAGTTGCACGGCAGGAAGCGTTCCTGTGGTGCTGCCGTCGGTGATCTTCCAGCCGGTGAGGTCAAAGGTCTGATCGGCGGTGGTGTTGAAGAGTTCCACGTATTCCGCGTTCGGCAGGCCCACCACGGGGTCCGGGTCCGGCATCAGTTCGTTGATCACCACATCCCCGGGCTGGGCGGGCACGGCCACGGACCACATGAAATTGGCATTGCCGGGCGGCGCCACATTGCCCGAGAGGTCTTCCGCCACGTTGACAAAAACCGAATAGGGGACATTCACCGCAAGTGGACTGCCTGGGGTCAGATGCACCAATGCAGGGTTGGTGCCATCCTGCCAGGTTGTGCCCACGCCGATGAAGGGCAGGATGTCATAGCTGCCGAAGGCCGCAGGATCCAACGGTTCGCTCCACAGCACGTCCACATTGGTGGCACTGGTGGCCGTTACGCTGACCATAGCGGGAGGCGTGGTGTCCAACACGATGGCACCCACGGAAAAATCATCGAAGAAGTGGTTGTTCACCGCCGAAGCGGCGGTGCTCTGCGTGATGCGTATGCCGAACCAGGCGCTGGTGGTGATGCTGCCGTCCGTGGCAAATCCTGCGGTGGTGTACGTGCCTGTGGCCCCGTCATCATAGAACAAAGTCCATTGGTCGGCCGCATCGCGCGTCACCTTGATGCGGAAGGGATTGTCCGTACTGCTGTTCACGATGCCGTCCGGACTGGCCACCAGCGGGCTGGGCACACCAGCACTCAACTTGTTCAGCACCACGTGATCGGTGGTTTCCCCGATGCGCACGAAATAACCATTGCCCGGCGTGCCCAGGTCCTGTACATCGCTGGTCAAGTGGACGTCCACGTAGTTCACGCCAGAGGTGGCGAACTTCAGGTTGACGAAGAACTCCCACTGCCCAGCGGTTTGCGCGGAAGGTGTAGAGAGGGAATAGGTGGTGGCCGTGGCCAATGCCCCGGTGTTGGAGCGCAGCTGGCCCGCGCCCACGGTGAAGAGCGCATCCTCTCCGCTCCACGCGGGGTTGGCTGCAAAGTCCCCGTCGGAGAAGCCATCCATGAACTGGGCCCGGCCGGACAGGCCGAAGAGCAACAGGACCGCCACGGATGGCAGGAAACGGGAGGCGTTGGGCATGCGGAAGGAGCGGAAGGAAAGGTAGTAGTTTTGACGGACCGACAAAGGACACACAGGATGAAGGTTGCAATTGCAGGCGCCACCGGCATGGTGGGCGGGGTGATGCTGCAGGTACTGGAGGAGCGCATGGGCCAATTGGTGGACGTGCTGCTGCCGGTGGCCTCCGCCAAGAGCATGGGCAAGAGCGTACGCTTCCGCGGCAAGGATGTTCCTGTGATCGGCATGGACCAGGCCGTACGGACCAAGCCGGACATCGCCCTGTTCTCCGCAGGTGGCAGCACCTCCCTGGAGTGGGCACCGAAGTTCGCGGAGCAGGGCACCATTGTCATTGACAACAGCAGCGCCTGGCGGATGGACCCGGAGAAACTCTTGGTCGTACCGGAGATCAACGGGGCCCTGTTGGCCACAGCCGACTTCTCCCGCGGAGGCATCATTGCCAATCCCAACTGCAGCACCATCCAACTGGTGATGGCCTTGGCCCCGCTGCATGCGCACTACGGCGTGGAACGCGTGGTGGTGAGCACCTACCAAAGCGTTACCGGCACGGGCATGAAGGCCGTGCAGCAAATGAACGATGAACGCCTCGGGATTGAAGGCGAGCGGGCCTATCCGTACCGGATCGACAAGAACGTGCTGGCCCGCTGCGATGAGTTCACGGGAAACGGCTACACCAAGGAAGAGATGAAGCTGGTGAACGAGACGAAGAAGATCCTCGATCCCGCCATCCGGGTCACCGCCACCGCGGTGCGCGTACCGGTCACAGGCGGGCATAGTGAAGCGGTGAACGTGCAGTTCCGCAAGGACTTCGACCTGGCTGCGGTTCGCGAGCTGCTCCGTACGGCCCCCGGAGTGGAGCTGGTGGATGACCCCATTACGGACAGCTACCCCATGCCGTTGCACGCCCAAGGCAAGGATGCGGTGTTCGTAGGGCGGCTGCGCCGCGATGAAAGCCAGCCGAACACACTGAACATGTGGGTGGTGGCGGACAACCTGCGCAAAGGGGCGGCCACCAATGCGGTGCAGATCGTGGAACAGTTGGTGCGGCAAGGTGCAGGCCTAGCCCAGCAAGCCTGACCGTTGCCATCCCCGGCTTTTGCTCCTGGATCAGGGCACCTGTTCGCGCACCGTTCCCGGTCCCGGGGGCGGTACGGCCTTGGGGGCATGCGGTTCCGGTTCCTTGTGGCGCTGCAGCAGGATCACCAGCACGATGCCCACGCTGATGGCGGCATCGGCGATATTGAACACCGGCCGGAAGAACTCGAACTCCTGCCCGCCCCAGAGAGGCAACCACTGCGGATAGTGCCCCTGCAGGACGGGGAAATAGAACATGTCCACCACCGCGCCGTGCAGAAAGGACGCATAGCCGCCGTCCGGCGGGAACAGCACGGCTTGCTGGAATGGGGTGCTTGCGCTGAAGATCATTCCGTAGAAGGCACTATCGATGATATTGCCCAAGGCCCCGGCAAAGACCAAGGCCAAGCTGACGACCATGGCCGGACGGTGTTTCTCCACCACGGCCTTGCGCAACAGGTATCCAATGCCCACCAAGGCGACCATGCGGAAGAGGGTGAGGGCCACCTTGCCGACCTTGCCTCCGAACTCCAGCCCGAAGGCCATGCCCCTGTTCTCCACGAACTGGAGATAGGCCCACGTATGGCCTTCGCCGAACATCGGCACGGATTCCCCCAGGAAGAAGTCAAGCTTCACCCAGAACTTCAGGAGTTGGTCGGCCAGGAGGACCGCCAGGATGATCAGTATGGGGCGCTTCACGGCAGATGCGGGCCGATCAGTTGTTCATCTGCTGCTTGGCCTCGATGCTCAGCGTGGCATGGGGCACCAGGCGCAGCCGCTCCTTGCTGATGAGCTTGCCGGTGACACGGCAGATGCCGTACGTCTTGTTGCGGATGCGCAGCAAGGCATCTTCCAGATGCTTGATGAACTTTTCCTGCCGACCGGCCAGTTGGGCGGTTTCTTCGCGGCCAAGCGTCTCACTGCCGTCCTCGATCATCTTGAAGGAAGGGCTGGTATCCTCGGTGCCGTTGTTGTCGTTGTTGGCCAAGGTCTGCTTCAGCAGGTCATAGTCCTTGCGGGCTTCTTCCAGCTTGGCATTGATGATGGCACGGAACTCTTCCAGCTCCTGGTCGGAGTAACGCTCCTTGTCACCGGCCTCCAAGGTGCTCACTTGGACCTTTACCATGGGTGTAACCCGCGGCATGCTGGGGCCGGCGCCTTGGGTGACCCGCGGTTTTGAGGGCATCTTGGGATCTGAGGCTTGCTCCACTGCTTTCTTGGCTTTTGAGGCTTTGGTCTTGCTGGGTGCGGCGCCTTTCTTCGCTGCAACCTTGGGCGCTACGGCCGGCTTGGTCGGCTTTGCCGTGGTCTTCAATTCCGGTGCCTTCTTCACCGCTTCCGGCTTGGCCGCGGGTTTCGGCACCGGCCGGGGCTTGGCTACGGGCTTCACGGTTTTCTTGGCCACGGGCTTGGCCGGTGCGGCCTTCTTGGGGGCCACGGCGGGCTTGGTCGCCTTTTTTACCGGCGGCTTGGCCGGGGCGGCCTTTTTAACGGGCACTTTCGCTGTGGGCGTGCCCTTGCCCGTAACCTTGGCCACCGGCTTCTTGCCGGCCGGTTTTTTCGGGGGGGCGGCTTTCTTGGCCACAGCCTTGGCCACCACCTTTTTCACTGCGGCCTTTTGCACGGGTTTCTTGGCCGCCGGCTTTTTGCCTGCCGCCTTTTTCACCGGTTTCGCTGTGGTCTTCTTCGCTGCCATGGAGCCCCCCCTTTTTTATTGGTCCGCGAATATAGGCAAATCCGCCCCCTTACGAACCGGCTTTTATCAAGGCCAGCAGGCACTTTCCGGCCTCTTCAAGCACCATGTCGGCAGGCTTTCCGTGGCCGGGCAGCAATTCTTTCACAAGAATTTGATCTTCAGGGGTTATGGCCAGCGTTTCCGCCCGGATGTGGCCGGCATGCAATTCCACCGCTTGTTCAAGGAGACCTCCCCCATTGCGTTGCACATGCAGCTGGATCCTGTCGGTGACTTCCAGGCCGCTCTCCTTGCGCAGTGTTTGGATCCGGCTCACCAGCTCGCGCGCGATGCCTTCCAAGGTCAGTGCTTCGGTGAGCGTGATGTCCAGCGCCACGGTCAGCGCCCCGTCGCTGGCCACGCTGAGGCCGGGCACGTTGTCGGCGGTGATCTCCACGTCTTCCCGCAGCAATTCAACCTCCTGGCCCTCCACCGCCAGCATCACGGCGCCGTTGGCCTCCAGATCGGCGATCTGCGCTTGCGTGAAGGCGTTCACCGCGGCGGCCACGCTTTTCATGAACTTGCCCATGCGCGCGCCCAGCTTCTTGAAGTCGGGTTTGATCTTCTTGGTGAGCTTGCTCTCCCCGGCGTCCAGGACCACCAGTTCCTTCACGTTCACTTCGCTGAGCACCAGCTCACGTACCGCCTCGAGGCGCGTGCGCATCGTGGTGTCCGTTACCGGTACGATCAGCTTCTGCAGGGGTTGGCGCACGCGGTGGCCTTCCTTCTTGCGGATACTGAGCACCAGCGAGGTGAGCTGTTGCGCCAGGGCCGTGCGCTGCTCGAGCTCAAGGTCGATGGCCTGTTCATCAGGCCGGGGCCAATCGCTGAGGTGCACGCTGGTACCGCGCAGGTCGCGGTACAGGCGGTCGCTGAAGAAGGGCGCGATCGGGGCGCTCAGCATGGCGATCGTCTCCAGGCAACGATGCAGCGTTTGGAACGCGGCATTCTTGTCCGCACCGAGCTCACCTTTCCAGAAACGACGGCGATTGAGGCGCACATACCAGTTGCTCAGGTCCTCCACCACGAAGTCCTGGATCGCGCGGGCGGCGATGGTGGGTTCATAGCCGGCGTAGCTCGCGTCGGCCAGCTTCAGCACGCTGTTGAGGCGCGAGAGGATCCAGCGGTCGCTCTCGCTGAGCGTCGCTTCCCCCGTTCCGTCGAAGCCGTCGATGTTCGCGTACAGGGCGAAGAAGTTGTAGGTGTTGAAGAGTGCCCGGAAGAACTTGCGCTGCACCTCGGTGATGCCCTCGGCGTCGAATTTCAGATTGTCCCATGGCGAAGCGTTGCTGATCATGTACCAGCGCACGGCATCGGCACCGTATTGGTCCAGGGTCTTGAACGGGTCCACCGCGTTGCCCAGTCGCTTGCTCATTTTCTGGCCGTGCTTGTCCAGCACCAGGCCGTTGCTCACCACCGCTTGGTAGGCCACGTTGTCCTGCGTGAGCGTGGCAATGGCATGCAGCGTGTAGAACCACCCGCGGGTCTGGTCCACACCTTCGGCTATGAAGGCGGCCGGGAACTTCTCCCTGAAGGTGGCTTCGTTCTCGAACGGGTAGTGCCACTGTGCATAGGGCATGGCGCCGCTGTCGAACCACACGTCGATCAGGTCCGTCTCGCGCTTCATGGGCTTTCCGCCGGGCGAAACGAGCACGATGTTGTCCACGTACGGCCGGTGGATGTCCACCGCATCGTAGTTGGCATCGCTCATGTCCCCCACCTTGAACGACGCGTAGGGGTCTGCCTCCATCACCCCGGCATCCACTGCACGCGCGATCTCTTCCTTCAACTGCTCCAACGATCCGATGCAGCGTTCCTCATCGCCGTCGTCGGTACGCCAGATCGGGAGCGGAATGCCCCAGTAGCGGCTACGCGAGAGGTTCCAGTCCTGCAGGTTTTCCAGCCAGTTGCCGAAGCGGCCGGTGCCGGTGCTGGCGGGTTTCCAGGTGATGGTCTTGTTGAGCGCGATGAGGCGGTCCTTCTTGGCGGTGACGCGCACGAACCAGCTGTCCAGCGGATAGTAGAGCACGGGCTTGTCCGTGCGCCAGCAGTGCGGGTAGTTGTGCTCGTACTTCTCCACCTTGAAGGCACGGCCTTCGGTCTTCAATTTGATGGCGATGCGCTCGTCCACGCTGAGGTACTTGTCGCGGCCCTGTTTCTTTGCTTCCGCGGCGAGCTCCTCGGCGGTGTAGTACTCGGCTTTCACGTATTCGCCGGCGAAGTCGGCCACCTCCGGCTTGAAGCGGCCGCGCAGGTCCACCAAGGTGAGCGTACCGATGCCGTGCTGGCGGGCCACCCGCATGTCGTCCGCGCCGAAGCTCGGCGCCGTATGCACCACGCCGGTGCCGTCCTCGGTGGTGACGAAGTCGCCACCGATCACCTTGAAGGCATCGCCACCATCGGGCGTGGCGTAGGGCAACAACTGCTCGTAGCGCACGCCTTCGAGCTGGTGGCCGAAGAACTCACCGGTGATGGTCCATGGGATGTTCTTCCCGTCGTGTTGGTGGCCGTCGAAGCCGGCATCCTGGTTCTTCTCATGGAAATACGCGCCCAGCCGGGCCTTGGCCAGCACCACGGTCTGTGGTGCATGGGTGTACGGGTTGAAGGTCTTCACGCGCACATACTCCAGCTTGGGGCCCACGGTGAGTGCGCAATTGCTGGGGAGGGTCCAAGGCGTGGTGGTCCACGCCAAGATGAACACCTCGCCGAAAGCCTCCTTGAACAACCACTCGCTGCTCGCATCGCGCTTCACCTTGAACTGGGCCACCACGCTGGTGTCCTTCACCGGCTTGTAGGTGCCTGGCTGGTTCAGTTCGTGCGAGGACAGGCCCGTGCCGGCCGCGGGGGAATATGGCTGGATCGTGTATCCCTTGTAGAGCAGGTCCTCGTCGTACAGTTGCTTCAGCAAGTGCCACACGCTCTCGATGTACTTGGTGTGGTAGGTCACGTAGGGCTTCTCAAGGTCCAGCCAGAAGCCGATCCGCTTGGTGAGGTCGTTCCACACATCGGTGTAGCGCATCACGGCCTTTTTGCAGGCTGCGTTGTACGCCTCGATGGAGATCTTCCTGCCGATGTCCTCCTTGGTGATGCCGAGTTCCTTCTCCACGCCCAGTTCGATGGGCAGGCCATGGGTGTCCCAGCCGGCCTTGCGGTCCACGCGCTTGCCCTGCTGCGTTTGGTAGCGGCAGAAGATGTCCTTGATGGTGCGGGCCATCACATGGTGGATGCCGGGCAGCCCGTTGGCGCTGGGCGGGCCTTCATAGAACACGAACGGCGGGGCGTCCTTGCGCAGGTCCAGGCTTTGGCCGAAGGTGTCCTCGGCCTCCCACAGGGAGAGGATCTCGGTGGCGACCCGGGGAAGGTCGAGCTCGTCGTAGTGCGGGAAATGCTTGCCCATCAAGGATTTTCCAAATGGGCGGCAAAGGTAGCCCCCAAGCCGCGGACCCAAGGGGTTCGGCATTCCGCCCGGCCCGGCAGCCGGCGCACTTTTCCGCTGTTGCCTTGTTTCCATGGTCCAAGGGCGGCCTGCCCGTTCAGGCCGTGCCGCTTATTTTCACCACCATGCGCAAGACATTCTGGGCCGTCAGCATCGGGCTCATCCTCCTTATCGCCGTGGCCGGCCAGGCCCACCATCGCTTTTTCTGGGCGTACGCCGTGGTGCTGCCGTTGTTCCTGCTGGGCGTGTACAACCTGGTGCAGCCCCGGCATACCATCCTGCGGAACTTCCCGGTGCTGGGCTACGCACGGTACTTCTTCGAGTTCATCTCTCCGGAGATCCAGCAGTACTTCATTGAGCGCCATACGGACGGGCGCCCCTTCAGCCGCCAGCAGCGTTCACTGGCGTACCAGCGCGCCAAGAACGTGATGGACACGGTTCCGTTCGGCACCCAGCTGGACATCAACGCGGCGAACTACGAGGGAATCCGCCACTCGATCTTCCCCAAGGCGCATCCGGCGGAACCGCCCCGGATCAAGATCGGCGGCGCACTCTGCGCCAAGCCCTACATGGCCTCGCTCTTGAACATCTCGGCCATGAGCTTCGGGGCCCTGAGCAACCGCGCCGTGCTGGCATTGAACGCCGGCGCCAAGAAAGGGGGCTTCTACCACAACACCGGCGAGGGCGGCCTCAGCGACCACCACCTGGCCCCTGGTGGCGATCTGGTGTGGCAGATCGGCACCGGCTATTTCGGCTGTCGCGACAAGGATGGCCGCTTCGATCCGGAATTGTTCCGAAGCAAGGTGGCTGCCCACCCCCAGGTGCGCATGATCGAACTGAAGCTCTCCCAAGGGGCCAAGCCCGGCCATGGCGGGGTGCTCCCTGCGGTGAAGAACACACCGGAGATCGCACGCATCCGCCACCTGGAGCCGCACACCACGGTGGTGTCGCCGCCGGGCCACAGTGCCTTCAGCGATGCTGCCGGCCTGCTGCTCTTCATCGGCCGGTTGCGCGAGTTGAGCGGCGGCCTGCCCGTGGGCTTCAAGCTGTGCATCGGGCGTACCGAAGAATTCACCGCGCTGTGCGAGAAGATGCTGGAGACGGGCACGCGGCCGGATTTCATCACGGTGGACGGCGCCGAGGGCGGCACCGGTGCATCTCCGCTGGAACTCACCGACAGCGTAGGCATGCCCTTCGAGCCCGCATTGATGTACGTGCGGCGCACCTTGGAGCGTTTCGCGCTGCATGACGAGGTGAAGATCATCGCCAGCGGCAAGGTGCTCACCGCCGCCAGCCTGATGAAGATGCTGGCCCTGGGAGCCGATGTGTGCAACAGTGCCCGGGGCTTCCTCTTCTCCTTGGGCTGCATCCAAGCGTTGCGCTGCAACACCAACGACTGTCCCACGGGCATCACCACGCACCAGCGCAGCCTGGTGCGCGGGCTGGTGGTGACCGAGAAGAGCGAACGGGTGTTCCATTTCCACCGGAACACGCTGCACACCTTGATGGAACTGCTGGCCGCCTGCGGGCTGGACCATGTGGAAGACGTGAACACGGGGCACTTCATGCGCGGCGATGAATTCGTGAAGCTGGCCGACCGCTACTTCCCCGACCGGCTCACCCAGGTGATGCATGCCTCGCCCGGCGGGGCTTCGTAGCCATTCGCGCATGAACGATCCCGGCAGATTCCTGGACTTGCTGTTGGACCACCTGGATGGCACGGGGCTGGACTTGGACGATCTCCGGCCTGACCACCTGTGCTACCGCACGGAGAACCATCAGCGCTACCACCAGTTGCGCGATGAACTGGGCGCCAGCAACACCTTGCTGGGCGAACACCTCATCAACGGAAGGCTCATTGCCACCTATCGGATGGCTCAAGCATTCCCAAGCCGGGCGGGTGCGTTCCACGTGGTGGAACTGGCGGCACCGAAAGCCGGAAAACCGTACAAGGAAGGCTGGGAACACGCCGAATTTATCGTGACCGGAGACCTGCACACCTTTGCCGCACGGCATGGGCGAATTGCATGGGACATGACCGGGGCCGGGAAAGCGCAAGGCGCGGAACTGCGGTTGTACTTCGGCGGGCTGGGCGTGAAATTCCGCCGGATCCCCTTGGCGGAGGTGATCGCGGCAGAGAACGGGCCGCAACAGGCGCCTTCAGCCAAAACGTGAACAGTCCACTTCCGGGTCCAAGGGCTGGCCCTCGAACAGGTGGTCCAGCAACCGTTCGGCACACCACGGGGCCTGCATCACTCCGCGCGCGCCCAACCCGTTGATCACTGCCTGGTGCGGGCCGGTACGCCCCAGGATGGGCTTGCGGTCCAATGCGGCGGGCCGAACCCCGGCTCGGGCCTCCACCCATTCCACCGGTACGGTCAATAAGTCCATCAGCTTGGCCATCATCCATTCCCGGGCCTGTTGGGTGGGGCCTTCCCACACCTCCGTCCATTGGAAGGTGGAGCCTGCACGGAACAACCCTTGGCCCAAGGGCAACAAGCCGGCGCCGCCATGGAGCATGGAGGTGATCCGGAGCTCCGGGATCCGCACGGTGAGGGTTTCGCCCTTCACCAGGGAGAGTCCCTCCCCGGTGGCAAATGGGCCCGTGCACCGCACCAACCAGCGGCCCTGCACCTCACCGATCCGAACGCCCTTCCCTTCGGTCCGCACCTCTTCCTCCTGAACGAGCCGTTCGGTGAGGGCGCCGTTGCCCAAAAGCTCACCACGTTGTGCATCCAGCAGCAACGGGATGTTGAGCCATCCTGCCTGGGTCACCGTACCGTAGCCATGCGGGGCACGGATGGGTGCGGCATCAATCTCCGGCTCCGGCCTTGATGCCATGAAGGGTGCACCGGACGGATGCTCCTTGGCACGCTCCCATTGCTCAGCTTCCCCCTTGGACGCAAATACTTTCACCAAGGGGGCCTCCTGCCAGCAACGGATGCCCAATCGATTCTCCCACGCACCGAAAAAGGTCCGCACCAAAGGCATCAGCTCCGCGGCGCGCCAACAAGGAATAGCGCGGCGCAGCACCACGGGGTTCACCGCACCGCCTGCCGCCATGGTGGCATTGCCGGTCTGCTCCTCGCCGAAAACATGAACGGACAGCCCACGCCGTTGGCAGGCTTCAGCCAGCACGGCACCGGCGAGCCCGCGCCCGAGGATGACCACATCGTATTGCACGGCTGCAAAGGTGGCTCAGCGGCACCACGCCCGGGCACACACATACGGGCCTTGCAACAGCCCCCGTTGCGATGTGTGGCCCTACGCGGCCAACAACCGCGTCATGCGGTACATCAGGTCGTCCGGGTCGAACGGTTTCTGCATCAGGTCATTGGCGCCCATGCCGAGGACGGTTTCCCTCAAATGCGGAAGCTCATGCGCGGTGATGACCAGCACGGGCACATCGATCCCATGGGCGCGCAGGTCTTCCACCAAGGCAAGCCCGTCCACGTGGGGCAGGCCGAGGTCGATCAACAGCAGGTCCGCGGGTTCATCGCGCAGCATGCGCTCCAGTTCGCGGCCATCGGCCAGGGTGGTCACACGCCAATGGGCATCCATGGCCCGGAACGCCATGGAGCGGCGGGCCAGGGCATCATCCTCAATGATCATGACGTGCGGCATGGTTGCTCGGGATTTTGCGCCTTTGTACGCGACTTGGAATGGAAAGGTTGCGGAAGCTGCTTATTGGGTGGGCAAGGACTGTGCGTGCGGGAAAACAAGAGGAACGGGAGGCGAAGGGAATGAAGGGCGCAAGGGCGGCCCATCGGCTTCACCCCAGGCAAGTTGGAAGCCCTTGCGGCGCATGCCGTTTGGTTCCGGGCATGGTTGGCCGCAACAAGCTCCGATCACCTCGGATGAACTACAGCTTCCCGGTCACGAGCTTGATCAGGTCATGTCCGTTCACCGCGATGATCACGGTGAGCAGGAAGACCATGCCTGCCAATTGCGCGTACTCCAGCACCTTGGGCGGTGCCGGTTTGCGGGCCAGGGATTCATAGAGCAGGAACACCACGTGCCCGCCGTCAAGCGCCGGAATGGGCAGGATGTTCAGCACGGCCAGGGCCAGTGAAAGGAAAGCGGTCATTTCCCAAAAGCGCTGCCATACCCATTGGGGGCCGTATGCTTTGCTCATGGCGATCAGTCCGCCCATCTGCTTCATGCCGGCGGTGCTGCCCAACAGTTTGAACGAGGCCACGTTGTCCTTCAGGCGCTGCCAGCCGTAGGCGATGCCTGCGGGAATACTGCCCCAGAAGGTGAACCGCTCGGTGGCGAAGGTGAAGTACTCGGCCGGGGAGCGCGGCTGCAGGCCCACGATGCCATTGGCGTCCACCTCCACCGGTATGCGCACCTGGTGCCCGCTTCGCAGCAGGGTCACTTCCACGTGCTGGCCCTTCTTGTCCTTCACGGCCTCCACAAAGTCCTGGAAATAGCGCGTGGGCTGGCCGTTCACCTCAATGATGCGGTCGCCCTTTCGGAAACTGCCGGTTTCATTGGCATTGTGGCCGGCCAGCACCGAATCCACATAGAATGGAAAGCGCGGGTTGAAGAGCGTTTTGTCATCACTTTCCAGGATGCGCTCCTGGATGTTGGCGCTCAATTCAATGATCTTCTCTTCCGGCTTGCCCGTGGCATCCTCACGTTCCACGGTGACGTGCTTGGCGCCATCGATCAGGATGGCCAAGGACACATCGCCCAAGGTCTTGGGCTCGCGTCCTTCCACGTCCAGGATCTTGTCGCCGTCCTGGAACCCTTCAGCCATCATCAGCTTGCTTGGGGACACGCCGTACACCAAGTTGTCCACGGGCAGGTATTCGCGCCCCCACACGAACAGCACCATGGCATAGATGGCGAAGCCCAGCAGTACGTTCACCGTAACGCCCCCCACCATCACGATCAAGCGCTGCCATACGGGTTTGGCGCGGAATTCCCACGGCTCGGGCGGCCGTGTCATGCGTTCCTTCTGCTCGGCATCGAGGCTTTCGTCCACCATGCCAGCGATCTTCACATAGCCGCCGAAGGGCAGGCTGCCGATGCCGTAGACCGTTTCGCCGATCTTCTTCTTCACCAACGCATACGGCGCATCGAAGAAGAGGAAGAACTTGTCCACACGCATGCCGAAGAGCTTGGCGGGGAGGAAGTGGCCGAATTCGTGCAGGGCCACCAGGATGGACAGGCCGAGGATCAGTTGGCCGGCATAGATCAGGATCTCCATTCGGGGGTGTTCAGGGCTTCGCGGACGGCGCGGCGTGTTTCTGCATCGCTCGCCACGAGCGCGTCCAGGTCAGGGGCGGGTACAAAGGTCGCCTTGGCCAGGCGGTCGGCGATCAGATCGCTCATGTCCAGGAAGCCGATGCGTTCCTGCAGGAAGGCCTCCACGGCTTCTTCATTGGCGGCATTGAGCACGCAGGGCGCATTGCCACCGCGTTGCATGGCCTGCTGCGCCAAGGCCAGGTTCGGGAAGGCTTGCATGTCGGGTTGTTCGAATGTGAAGCTGGCACAGGTGGTGAAATCAAAGCGCGGCCAGCGTGTGGGCAAACGGTGCGGGTAGGCCAAGGCGTACTGGATGGGCAGTTTCATGTCGGGCAGGCCCAGCTGGGCCTTCATGCTGCCATCCTGGAACTGCACCAGGCTATGGATGATGCTTTGCGGGTGCACCACGATCTCCACCTGCGCCGGTTGGAGGCCGAACAGCCACTTGGCCTCGATGGCTTCCAGGCCCTTGTTCATCAGGCTGGCGCTGTCGATGGTGATCTTGGCGCCCATGGCCCAATTGGGGTGCTTGAGGGCCTGTGCTTTTGTCACCGTGGCCAGCTCGGCCTTGGACTTCCCCCGGAAGGGTCCGCCGCTGGCCGTGAGGACGATCTTCTCGATGGGGTTGCCCCACTCGCCGGCCAGGCATTGGAAGATGGCCGAATGTTCACTGTCCACGGGGTGGATGTCCACTCCCTTGGCACGCGCCCGTGCCGTGACCAATTCACCGGCCACCACCAATGTTTCCTTGTTGGCCAAGGCGATGGGCTTGCCGGCGTCTATGGCGGCCAGTGTGGGGCGCAGCCCGGCAAAGCCCACCATGGCGGTAAGCACCACGTCGATGCTGTCCATGTGCACGGCCTGTGCAATGGCGTCCATGCCGGCGTAGACTTTCACGCCCAGTGGAAAAAGGGCAGCACGCACTTCGGCATGGCGGTTTTCATCGCCGATCACCACGGCGTTGGGCCTGAACTCACGAGCTTGCTGAATGAGCAGCTCGGCATTGCGGCCGGCCACCAGCAGCTCCACCTCGAAGTGGGCCGGTTGCTCGCGCACCACCTCCAAGGCTTGGGTGCCAATGGATCCGGTGCTGCCGAGGATGGCGATGCGCTTGGGCGGGGAAGTACGGGTCAGCACGGGGGCAGGGGGAAAGGTGCAAAGATCGCGAACCGGAGGGGATGCCCGGTCATGCTCGTTTGGCGGAGGCGCGTTTCAAGCGGTCATTGATGGCCGCGCCCAGGCCCTGGTCGGGGAAGTGTTCGGCCAGGATGAGGTCCGCGCTGCCGGCATCCAGCCTGCGCAGCGCCGCAAAGAGGTTGCGGGCGGCCTCGGCGAGATCCCCCCCGGGCGAAAGCACTTCCAAGGCATGCACCGTGTGCCGGTTGCGGAAGCTGACCACCCCGATGCGCTTGCCTGCGTGGTCCATGGCCAGCGTGGCAATGTCGCCGATGAACACCGGCTTGCGCGGCGCGTAGTGGCTGTCCAGCAGGCCCGGTGATGCGGGCAGCACCGTCCCGGGGGCCTTTCCTACCGCGCCGACCACCGCTTGCACCTCTTCCAAGGGCAGGCCGCCGGGCCGGTAAAGCACCCATTGTTCCGCCTGGGCATCCCAACCGATGATGGTGCTTTCCACCCCCACTGGACAGGCCCCGCCGTCCAGGATGTACGGCACCTGGCCGCCCAACTGGTCCGCCACGTGCCGCGCGGTGGTGGGGCTCACATAGCCGAAGGGGTTGGCGCTGGGCGCCGCCAGCGGAAAGGGCAGCGAACGCAACAGGGCCAAGGTCATCGGGTGGGCGGGCATGCGCACGGCCACGGTATCCAGCCCGCTGGTGACCAGGTCGGGCACGCGCGCAGTCTTCGGCAGCACCAATGTGAGGGGCCCGGGCCAAAACCGGTCCATCAACGCCTCCGTCTGGCGTTGCATGTCCCGCGGAACAGACCCCAATGCAGCCACTTGTGCCGCTTGCTCCGGGCTGTGCACATGCACGATCAGCGGGTCGAAGGCGGGCCGCTGCTTGGCCTCGAAGACCTTCAGCACGGCTGCGGCGTTGAACGCATTGGCGGCCAAGCCGTACACGGTCTCGGTGGGTATGGCCACCAGCTGCCCGTTGCGCAGCAGCTCGGCAGCCCAGGCAAGTTCGGTGCCGATGGGCATGCCGCAAAGGTCGGCACGGGGCGGGACAGTCGCCGTGGTGGACCCGAAGCCATCGGAGACCGCTCGTGCATGGGCGCCAAGCCCCACCGGAACCCCACGTGGCGGGCGCCGGGATCCTCCTGTATCCCACAGCCCACCGGCCTTCCCCGGTGCGTAGAACGATTCCAGATAAGGAAGGCCGGACAAGCACAATTGGCCGGAGGCTACTTTTGCCTGGCACCAACCGGCGGCCAACCCCCGCCACCCCATCGCATGGCACGACAAGGACTCTTCGGCTCGGCACTCATCAAAAAATACTGGATGGCCCTGACGGGCCTTTTCCTTATCTCGTTCCTGGTGGTGCACGCCGCCATCAACGCCATGATCTACTTCAATGACGGCGGCGTCACCTTCAACAAGTGGGCGCACTTCATGGGGGCGAACCTCATCATCCGCACCATGGAGATCGTGCTCTTCCTGGGCCTGATCGCGCACGTGGTGGACGGCCTCCTGCTCACCCGGCGGAACCGCGCCGCCCGCCCGGTGAATTATGCCTACGCCCAACACAACGCCAACAGCAAGTGGTACTCCCGCAGCATGGGCATCCTGGGCATCCTCATCCTGTTGTTCCTCATCGTCCACCTGTGGCACTTCTGGGTGCCCAGCCGCCACATCGTGGGCAACCTGGACCCCTACGGCGTGGACGCCGCCGGGCAGGCCAACCTCTACGCCCTGATGCTGCTGGTCTTCTCCAACCCCATCCCCGTGGTGATCTACGTGCTGGGCTGCTTCGCCCTGTTCTGGCACCTGCTCCACGGGTTCAAGAGCGCGTTCCAAAGCCTGGGCCTCAACCACCGCGGGTACAACGGCCTGATCGCCTTTTGCGGCGCGGCCTTCTCCATCATCGTGCCCACCCTCTTCGCCTCCATGCCCGTGGCCCTGTACTTGGGCTGGGTGAAGTGAACAAGCACCGCACCTCCAGCAATTCCCATCCATACCCCATGAGCATCCTCGACTCCAAGGTTCCCGAAGGCCCGATCGAACGGAAGTGGACCGCGCATAAAAACCACATCCACCTGGTGAACCCGGCCAACAAGCGCCGCATCGACGTGATCGTGGTGGGCACCGGCCTGGCCGGCTCGTCCGCCGCGGCATCCCTGGCCGAGATGGGCTACAACGTGAAGACCTTCTGCTACCAGGACAGCGCCCGTCGCGCCCACAGCATCGCCGCGCAAGGCGGCATCAATGCGGCCAAGAACTACCAGAACGACGGCGACTCCGTGTACCGCCTTTTCTACGACACGCTCAAGGGCGGCGATTACCGCAGCCGCGAGGCCAACACCTACCGCCTTGCGGAGGTAAGCGCCAGCATCATCGACCAGTGCGTGGCCCAAGGGGTGCCCTTCGCCCGCGACTATGGTGGCCTGCTGGACAACCGCTCCTTCGGTGGCGCGCAGGTGAGCCGCACCTTTTACGCCCGCGGGCAAACCGGGCAGCAGCTGTTGCTGGGCGCCTACAGCGCCCTGATGCGCCAAGTGGGCAAGGGCAAGGTGAAGATGTACGACCGCCACGAAATGCTGGACCTGGTGGTGGTGGGCGGCAAGGCCCGCGGCATCATCGCCCGCAACCTCGTTACCGGCAAGCTCGAACGCCACGGCGCCCACGCCGTGCTGCTCTGCACCGGCGGCTACGGCAACGTGTTCTTCCTGAGCACCAACGCCATGGGCTGCAACGTCACCGCCGCCTGGAAATCCCACAAGCGGGGCGCTTTCATGGCCAACCCCTGCTACACGCAGATCCACCCCACCTGCATCCCCGTGAGCGGTGACCACCAGAGCAAGCTCACCCTGATGAGCGAAAGCTTGCGCAATGACGGCCGTATCTGGGTACCCAAGAAACTGGAGGATGCCAAAGCCATCCAGCAGGGGCAGAAAAAAGGCAGCGACATCGCCGAGGAAGACCGCGACTACTACCTGGAGCGGCGCTACCCCAGTTTCGGCAACCTGGTACCGCGCGACGTGGCCAGCCGGGCCGCCAAAGAGCGTTGCGACGCCGGTTTCGGCGTGAACAGGACCGGCGAGGCCGTCTACCTCGACTTCTCCGCCGCCATCGAACGCTACGGCAAGCTGGAGGCCAACGTGCACCACATCGGGAACCCTTCCAAGGAGAAGATCCGCGAGTTGGGCATGAAGGTGGTGAGCGCCAAGTACGGCAACCTCTTCGACATGTACGAGAACATCGTGGGCGAGAACCCCTACGAGCACGCCATGAAGATCTACCCCGCCGTGCACTACACCATGGGCGGCCTCTGGGTGGATTACAACCTGCAAAGCACCGTGCCCGGCATGTACGTGCTGGGCGAGGCCAACTTCAGCGACCACGGCGCCAACCGACTGGGCGCCTCCGCACTCATGCAGGGCCTGGCCGACGGCTACTTCGTGATTCCCTACACCATCGCCGACCAGCTGGCCGGTGAGATCCGAACCGGCCCGATCAAGACCGACACCCCGGAGTTCGAAGAAGCCGAGAAGAACGTCCGCGACCGCATTGAACAGCTCTTGAACACCAAGGGCACCGAGCCGGTGGACCACTTCCACCGCCGCTTGGGCAAGGTGATGTGGGACAAGTGCGGCATGGCGCGCAACGCAACGGGCTTGCAGGAAGCCATCGCGGAGATCCGCCAGATCCGCGAGGATTTCTGGAAGAACGTTCGGATCCCCGGCAAGGCGGAGGAGTTCAACCAGGAACTGGAAAAGGCCGGCCGCTTGGCCGATTTCCTGGAGCTGGGCGAGCTCATGTGCCTGGACGCCTTGAACCGCAATGAAAGCTGCGGAGGGCACTTCCGCGAGGAGTTCCAAACCAAGGAGGGCGAGGCACTGCGTGACGACGAGAACTATGCCCACGTGGCGGCATGGGAGTGGATGGGGGACCCCGGAAAGGCCGTGATGCACAAGGAGGCGCTGACGTTCGAGGTGTTGAAATTGTCGCAACGTTCCTATAAGTAAGCACAATGCCGACCTGCATGGCCGGCGACAACAATTAGCAAGGCAATGGGCAACATGAAACTGACATTGAAGATCTGGCGTCAAGCAGGCCCCAACGCCAAGGGCTCCATGGTCGACTACCAAGTATCCGACGTCTCCGAGGACATGTCCTTCCTGGAGATGCTGGACGTGTTGAACGACCGCTTGGTGCGCGAGGGGCAGGAACCCATCGCCTTCGACCACGACTGCCGTGAAGGCATCTGCGGCATGTGCAGCCTGTTCATCAACGGGCGGCCCCACGGACCCGAGCGGCACATCACCACGTGCCAGCTGCACATGCGCAAGTTCAAGGACGGTGACACGATCCATGTGGAGCCGTGGCGCGCCGAGGCCTTTCCCGTGGTGAAGGACCTGGTGGTGGACCGCGGCTCCTTCGACCGCATCCAGGCTGCCGGCGGCTTCGTGAGCGTGAACACCATGGGCAACCTGGTGGACGCCAACGCCATGCCCGTGCGCAAGGCCGATGCGGACAAGGCTTTCGATGCCGCGGCCTGTATCGGCTGCGGCGCGTGCGTGGCCGCCTGTCCCAACAGCTCGGCCATGCTCTTCGTGGCCGCCAAGGTGAGCCAGTACGCCCTGCTGCCCCAAGGCCGCCCAGAAGCCCGCGAACGTGCCCTGAACATGGTGGAGCAAATGGACAAGGAACGGTTCGGCAACTGCTCCAACATCGGTGCCTGCGAGATCGAATGCCCCAAGGACATCTCGTTGGAGAACATCGCACGGCTCAACCGGGAGTACTTGGGCGCCACCTTGGCCAAGGAGTGACCAGCACCCCCGCAAGAAGGTTGCTGATGCCCAGCGCGTGTTGCCGCCGATGCAGTTCATGTGCACCACTGAGATCTCAGGGACCCGATCGACCAACGACCCCGGATATCCGATAGGGTGAACGACCGGGGCCCACGTCCTTCCAAGGGCGAAATGTGCAGCTCGCATGCCCTACTTTGGCATACCATTGGATATTCCCAACCCCAAACCCCGCCCCACTCATGGCCCTGCATTTCTTCCAACAGGCCCGCCTGGTACTGGCCGTATTCCTCCTTGCTGCCGCCAGCGGCTGCACGCAACTGACGCGGTTGCCGGGTGAACGCCCCAACCAAGGCCAGCGGCCCGGTGGGGGCCATGGCCCAGGTGGAAAAGGCCACGGCGGCAGCACGGCCGACAAGCCCGGTGGTGGAAGCAGTGCGGAGGCGGCAGCCAGCTATGTGAACGAGCTTACGCTGCCCACCTCCGCATCACCCTTGCAGGCCAGCAACAAGTTCGCCGCCAATGTGCACTACGGCACTTCGGACCGCCTGGTGTTCGACATGTACCTGCCCCAGGGCCCGGCACCGGCCCCCCTGTTGATCTTCATCCATGGCGGCGGGTTCGCCAATGGCGACAAAGGCTCCTTCCACAAACGTTTCGTGCCGGAGATCACCGCTTGGCTCAACGCGGGCTTTGGCGTAGCCACCATCAACTACCGGTTTTTGGACGAAGGCCCTGACGGGGTGATGAACTCCTTGAAGGATATCCGGCGCTGCCTGCAGTTCATCCGCTACCATGCACAGGAACTGGGCATCGACAAGGACCGGATCGGCTGCATGGGCATCAGCGCCGGCGCCGGGGCGTCCATTTGGCTGGCCACGCACGACGACATGGCCGACCCCAACAGCAGCGACCCCATCGCCCGTGAAAGCACCCGCATCCGGGCGGTCGCCGCCTACGACCCCCAAAGCAGCTACGACATCTTCAGCTGGGACCCCCTGTTCATGGAAGCCTACGGTGTACGTCCTACCGATGACCCCAAATTCCAGCCCCGTGTAACGGCGTTCTACGGCACCACCAGCTTCCAGGCGCTGAAGACCGACCCCGCCATCCTGGCCATGCGCAAGGATCTGGACATGCCTTCGAAGATGGACCGCAGCGATCCCGAAATGTGGCTCGCCAGCAACCAGACCGACCTGAAGCCCTCCAACGTGCTGCACAACCCCGTGCACATCAAACGGCTGGCGGAAACCGCCCAAAGCAAAGGGATCAAGGTGAATGCACAAGTGCCGCTGCTGCCGCTGAGCATGGGGTCCACGGAATCGCTCAGGGATTTTTTCCTCCGGACCCTGAAATAGCCGTTGGCCTGGCCACGAAGCCCTGGGCATGGCATCGCCAACCTGGTCGATGCGTCCATGTTGGGCCCAAGCGCGGTTGAACAGGACCAGCCAGCGCAATGCCCGTTGCCGGGGTGCATGAAGCAGCCATTGCCCATCCTTAGCTTCGGCCGCATGCAGATCACCAGCAAGCTTCCCCGGGTGGGCACCACCATCTTCAGTGTGATGAGCAAGCTGGCACAGGAGTGCGGCGCCCTCAACCTCAGCCAGGGGTTCCCCGATTTTCCGGTGGATGCAAGGTTGATCGCCATGGTGGATGAGGCCATGCGCGCAGGCCACAACCAGTATGCGCCCATGCCCGGCTTGCCCGCGCTGCGCGAAGCGATCGCCCGAAAGGCCGAGCACCTGTACGGACACCGGTACGATGCCGGAACAGAGGTGACGGTGACCGCCGGCGCAACGCAGGCCATCTTCACCGCCATCGCCGCGGTGGTGCACCCGGGCGACGAAGTGATCATCGTGGACCCCGCCTACGACTGCTATGCACCCGCCGTGGAACTCTTCGGCGGCAAGCCCGTGCACGTGTGCCTGGGCGGTGGCATGCAGTTCGACGCGGAGGCCGTTCAAGGGGCCATCACGCCGCGCACCCGGATGTTGATGATCAACACCCCGCACAACCCCGCAGGCACGATCCTGCGCGATGCGGACATGCAGCGCATCGCCGCCCTGCTCCATGGCACGGACATCCTGCTGCTCAGCGACGAAGTGTACGAGCACCTCGTGTATGATGGTGAACCGCATGCCTCGGCCATCAACTATCCGGCCCTGCGCGAACGTGCCTTCGTGGTGTTCAGCTTCGGCAAGGTGTTCCACGCCACCGGCTGGAAGATGGGCTACCTGCTTGCACCGGAGCATTTGATGGCGGAGTTCAGGAAAGTCCACCAGTACAATGTGTTCAGCGTGAACACGCCGGTGCAGCATGCCCTGGCGGCGTACCTGGGAGAACCGTCCAACTACGCAGGCCTGCCCGCCTTCTTCCAAGCCAAACGCAACCGGTTCGCGGAAGGGCTCCGGCGATCGCGGTTCAAGCTGTTGCCCTGTGGAGGATCCTACTTCCAAGTGGTGGACTACAGCGGCATCAGCGAAGAAAACGACCTGGGCTTCGCCGAGCGCCTTGCCCGCGCACATGGCGTTGCGGCCATTCCGCTTTCGCCCTTCTACAAGGACCCGCCTCCGGGCCAGCGGTTGTTGCGTTTCTGTTTCGCCAAGCAGGATGCTACCTTGGACGCAGCGATCGAAAAGCTATGCGGGATCTGAGGGTCACCCTGTTGCAAAGCATGCTCCAGTGGGAGGATGCACAGGCCAACCGCACCCGCATCGGCGGCGTGCTCCCCGCGCTCAAGGGCACCACGGACCTGATCGTGCTGCCGGAGATGTTCACCACGGGTTTCAGCATGCGCAGCACGGACCTGGCGGAGGGCATGGATGGCCCCACCGTGGCCTGGATGCGTGAACAAGCGCTGAAGTTGGATGCCGCGTTGTACGGTAGCGTGATCATCGGCGAAGGCGGTAAACAATACAACCGCGGCCTCTTTGTGGAGCCCGACGGCCATGTCACCACATACGACAAGCGGCACCTGTTCCGCTACGCGGACGAAACAAGCCACTTCAGTGCAGGTGTTGACCGCGTGGTGGTGCCATGGCGCGGCTGGCGGCTGCTGCTACAGATCTGCTTCGACTTGCGCTTCCCGGTTTTCGCGCGCAACCGGGGTGACTATGATGCCATCCTGTACGTGGCCAACTGGCCGGAGGCGCGGCGCCATGCATGGAGCCACCTGCTCATTGCCCGGGCCATCGAGAACCAGTGCTACGTGGTGGGCGTGAACCGCGTGGGCATGGACGGCAAGGGCATCCACTACACGGGGGATTCCGCCATCATCAGCCCAAAGGGGGAAGTGGATGCCGTGAACCCCTACCCAGGCATCCACACCGCTGTACTTGACCGCAATACGTTGGAGGACTTCCGGCGGAAATTCCCCGTGGCACTTGAAGCTGACGACTTCACGCTGGGAGGCTGAACCGTGCTAGCGAAGCACCTGCACGTGGCCCATGCGGGTCTGCTCGAAGCCCAGGCGTCCGGTGCCGTCTTCCAGCAGGCGGTACACCACTTGGAAAACATACACATCGTTGGGCACCGGTCCGCCGTTGGCGGTGCCATCCCAACCATGGCCCACATCGGTGGCGTGGAAAAGCACCCCGCCCCATCGATCGAACACGTGCACGTCAAACTGGGCGATGTTGTTGCCCGAGGCCAGCCACAGGTCATTGCGGCCATCACCGTTCGGCGTGAACGTATTGGGGATGAACAGCGTGGACCGGCAGAACTCGTCCACCAAGGCGCTGTCCGTGAGGGAGCAGCCGTACGCATTGGTGATGGTGACCCGCTGCCACCCATAGCCGGTGGCGTGGAGCACCTGCCCGTGCTGGCCATTGTCCCACAGGAAGGTGCTGCCCGGGTTGCCGGCATCGATCGCCACGTAGTGCGGGTCATCATCGAGGCAGGAGAAGAACTGGTGCACGGGCATGGGCACGGGTGCCGGATTGAATCGTACGGTGACCTCATCGGAAGTACTGCAGAAGCCATTGTCCACGGCCACGCTGAAGGTGCCGCTGTGCCCCACGGGCAAGGTTTGGGCCGTGGAGCCCGTGCTCCAAGCGTAGGTAAGGCCGGGATTCCCCGCGTTCAAGAGAAGCAATTGGCCCGCGCACAGTACCGTATCGGCACCCAAGTCCACAAGCGGGGGCGGCACGAAACCAACTTCCGCGACAAGGTTGGCCACGCAGCCCTGATCGGTGGTGACCTCCACGGAATAGGACCCGGGATCCTGTACGCTGATCGATTGGCCGTTGCTTCCGGTGCTCCATGAGAACGCGGCCCCGGCATTCCCGGCATCCAAGGAGACGGTCTGGCCGATGCATGCGGTCTGGTCCGTCAAAGTATCCACCGGCGAGGGGTTGAAAAGCACTGCGGCGGTATCGCTGTCCGCGCAGAAACCATTGGTGGCATGGAGGATGTAGTTGCCGGTGGCCTGAACGGTGAGGGCTTGGGAGGTGGCGCCGTTGTTCCAGAGGAAGGTGGCGGCCATGGGCCCGGGGTCAAGTACCACCGGCTCCCCTTCACAATGGACCAGGTCGGGTCCCAAGTCAACCTGCACCAGTGGCATCAGGGTGACCTGTGCATCGAAGGTGGCGCTGCATTGCTGCGGGGTGGTGACCGTAACGGAATATCCGCCGCTGGCAGCTGGTGCGACCGCTTGGGTGGTTTCACCCGTGTTCCACAGGAAGGTGGCACCCGCATTGCCCGCGTCCAGCAGCACCGGCTGGCTCACGCAACTGGTCACGTCCTGCAACACATCCACGGGCAGGGCATTCAACGCCACCTGCACCGCATCGGTGGCTTGGCACCCTTGCGGGGTGGTCACGGTAACGCTGTACGTACCCGAGGCGTTCACCGTAAGTTGGTGAGCCGTGGAGCCGGTGTTCCACACCGAGGTGTTGCCCGTATTGCCCGCATCGATCACGTAGGAGGGTTGGCCGCAGAGCTGGAGGTCCGGGCCAAGGTCCACCACGGGCAATGGGTCAAAGACGACATTGAAGGTCTTGATCACCTGGCAGGCCTGGACATCGGTGATGGTCACCGTGTATTGGCCGGTCTGTGATACTGTGATGGACTGGTCCGTGGCGTTGGTGTTCCATGCGTAGGTGGAACCCGGATAGCCGGCATCGAGCACGAGGCTTTCACCGTGGCACGCGCCCATGCTCACCGGGGTCACCAGGTTCTCAAAGGCCACGGTGACCTGGGTGGAATCGGTGGTGGTGCATCCCGCCCCATCGGTCAGGGTAAGGACGTACGTGGCGGAATTGTCCACCAGGATCGTGGGTTGCAGGATGTTGGAAGCGTTCAAGTTGGCGGCAGGGCTCCACGTCGCCTGGAAGGGCGCGGGCACATTGTGCGTGGCGTGCAATTGCATGCCCAACGAAGTGCACACGGTGGTGTCCGGGGTGAGGTCCAAGGCATAGGCCGGGCGCACGTTCACCAGCACGGAGGAGCTGAGCTGGCAACCGGTGAGTGCGTCCGTTGCCGTACAGACAAAGCTGGTGGTTCCCGAGGGCGTGGCCGTGGTGTTTGCCAGCGTGGGCGTGGCCACTGCGTTGGCGGGTGACCAGGCCAAGCTGTAGGTCCCGGTGGAACTGACCACGGCCGACAGGTCAACGGACTCCCCATGGCACAGGTCCCCGTCGCTGGCCGCGGTGCTTACGGTGCTAAGGCGGCTCACCGCCACGGTGACCTGTTCATTGGCGCCACAACCCCAGGAGTTCGTGGCGTTCACGGTGTAGGTGGTGGTGGTGGCAGGGGACGCCACCGGGTTGGGCACGCCCGTGCCGCTCAATCCGGTAGCCGGCGACCAAGTCCAATTGATCCCCGTGCCCGAGGTGGCCTGCGCCACAAGTTGGGTACCGGCGGTACCGCAGCGCACCGTGTCGTTGATGGGCTGTAGCGCAAAGGCAGGAGTAACACGCACCAGCACGGAATCGCTGTAGATGCAACCGGATGCGCCCGTCACTTGGGCCTTGTACCAGGTGTCCGCTCCCGGGGTCGCCGTTGGTGCGGCACTGGCCGGGTTGTTCAAGCCGACTGCCGGGGTCCAGGTGATCGGGGAGGCCTCTTCATAGCGCGTGATCAGCGCATTGTCCAACAGCCAATTGTCCTGCCCGGCACCGGAGTGCAGCACTTGCCGCCAGCGCAGCCGCACCGCATTGCCCGTTGCCCCCAACACCGGGATGGCAACGGCCAATTGGGTGAATGCCGGGTAGCCGCTCTCGTTGAAGGTGGCCAGGTTCTGCCAGGTGGCACCGTCGGTACTGTATTCCAGCACCACGTCCTCGCCGGGGTCGGCATCATCACAAGGCGCCGCTCCAGAGGCGATCTTGAGGGCGAAGTGGGCCACCCCTCCGGTGGCGATGGTCATGGGCGGTGTCGTGGCGCTGCGCGTTGCCGCCCCGTTGAAGTAGAGGGCAGAGCCGGTGACCGAGCCGCAGGCACTGCTGGTGGAGGCTCCCTGCACCGCGGCCCACCATGCTGCGGGCACCCCCTCGAATGCATCGGCATACAGCACACGTTCCACTTCGGCATGCAAGGCGGTGGCATTTCCTGCGCAGATGGAATCATCGGCGACCGTGGTGCGCACACCGAAGATGTTGCTGGGCTGCACTTGCACCAGCACGCTGTCCATGGCGCTGCCACAACCCACCGGACTGCTGACTTGCAGCCTGAACCACGTGGTTTGGCTGGGATAGGCTACCGGATTGGGGATGGAAGGGTCGGAGAGCTCGGCCGAAGGACTCCAGTTCAAGTCGAACCAATCCGCATTGGGCACGGTGCCGGTATTCAGTTGCACAGGGCTGTACTGGCACACCGAAGTCCCAGGGGAGGCATTGGCGGTGAGGTCCAGTTGGGGCTGCACCGGCACGCCCACGTTGAATTCAAAATGCCGGGTGCACCCGCTGGGCAGAATCTCACCATCCACCCGGTACACGTCGTTGTGGTCAGGGGTGAAGGTGAAGCTGTTGCCCGTGGCGATCACCGTGCCGGGGTCACTGGCGGTGGTCCACTGTGCATTGGCCAAAGGGATGGGTGCAGTAAGGGTGATGGGGCCGGAGGAACAGATCACTGAGTCCTGTGGTGCAGGCACGGCCATATTGTTGGACAGGGCGTAGAGATAACTTTCACCTGATGCCAATCCATAGGCATAAGCCACGAAGCCCGTTGCTGAGGTGACCTGATGGGCCCCGGCCGGAACGAGCACTTTGGCGTAGGACAGCCCGGCACAGCCGGGGAACGTGCTGAAGACGGCGGGAGCGACCGGAGCACCGTCCAGCATCAATTGGCCCACGGCCGACGTAGGGGTGACCACACTAACAAAGTGGCTGATGCCCACTTGGGTGGAGAACAGGGTGGTGAACGTGGCTGAGGTGCTCAATCGTTCATCGGCGGAGAGCAACAGCAACGAGGGGTCGCCGGAACCGGCGCAGGTGGCCCCCACCATGAATTGGGCCACACTGATGGGTTTATCGCTGGTGATGCAGGCCGGTTGCGTGGTGCTTGCCACCATGTGCGTGGCACCTGCGGCCAACAGGATGGGCGCTCCCCCATCGATGGAAACGGCGGTGTTGTTCTCGTTGGCCTGAATGCGGAAGCCCCATGCCGCCAGGTTGCCCATAGGCACGGTATGGAAGGAAGTGCCCCACGTGCTCAACGGGGTCATTTGTTCATTTACATGGTCACACGCGGCGCAGTTCATCACCGCGCACATGCTGCCACCGAACACCGCGAAAGGGCGGCATGGCCCGCTTTGATCGGTGCCGGACACCAAGGTGCCGGTGAAGTCCGTTAGTCCACTGATGGCTTGTATTTGGTAGACCTGCCCGGCATTGAGCTGGACGGTAAAAGGAACGCCAGGCGCATGGCCTGCGGTGGTGGCCGCCGACGGGGTGATGCTCACCTCAGTACCGTCCTCAGTGGCCACGATCAGGAATTCGCTGCGGAAAATGTACTGTCCGTTCTGGAAGGCGGTGGAGGTTCCGGGCAGGGCATCCACGCGATAGCTGGTGCCCAAGCTCACCTTGGGCAACAC
>JAGPDT010000002.1:45675-63355 GCA_018057455.1 Flavobacteriales bacterium
GCCCATCGCCATTGCGGTCCCCGATCCACTTGAGCCCGTAACTGCCAGGCACCAGTTGTTCCCACACCACTTCCGCCGGCAAGGAATCGAAACGCACTTCACGCACCAACCCTCCTTGGGCGGCGATCAACTGCAGCACAAAGGGCCCCTGCAAAGCCATGCCGCTATCCGCGGACAAAGACACCTTCAACTTGCCCAATGAACGTGGGTCCACTGCACCCAGGATGAGCTTGGTGGTATCGTTGGTGCCGCCCATGGCGGCCGTCATCGCCTTGGGGTACAACAGGAGTACAAACGATCTACCCGGTACCGGGACCAAGTTCAGCCCGATGGTGCGGCCATGGATGCTGTCCGGGGCCACCGTCCACGCAATCACGGCCGTATCCACCTTCAGCGTGGCCAATTCCGTGTCCACGGTTTTCACCGGACGCGAAGTTTCCAGTTGCCACAGCCCATTGGCCTGCCGTTCCGCGGTCACGGTGAAATGGAACGGCATGGGACTGCCGACGTGGTAGGTGAGGGTGTCCAGGCTGACGCCATCTTCGGAAACCTCGAAGCGCTGCCCTGCAAGCCAAGCGGTGTCCGATGGCCAAAGCACCAAGGTGTCGCGGTTCCCGTTCCACTCGGGCCACCAGCTGAGCTTGTCGCCACGGCGGTCCAACGAGTGCAGGCCAACCTCTCCCGCGGGGCGTGCAAAGAGCAGCTGCCAGCCTCGTTCGGGGAGCACCTTGGTCCCGATGATCAATTGCTTTTCGGGCACGGCTTGGAAGAGCAGCAGTGTATGGGGCAGTGTATCCCCAGGGTACACCGAGGCATCCATGAAGGCGATATCCTCGGAGGGCAGGTCATAGCGGAAATTGCCGTTGCGGTCGCGCAGGGCGTAGAGTCGCATGGCACCGCTGCGCAGGTGGGTGAACAAGAAGGACCCGTCCGCCTTTGTGCGGGTGAAATAGGTGGGCGCGGTGGTGCGCATATCCCCGGTGTCGCGGGCCACTTGCAGGATCACCGGGACATCGGCCGCAGGCAGGCCGCTCCTGGCCTCAATGACCTGGCCACGCATCGTGAGGCTGTCCACATAGGCACCGGTGGACACCACATAGGTGAGGCCGGCCGCCGGGTTTCCTTCGCTGAGGTCCAGCACGGCCTCGCCCAGGTTGAAGGTATAGGTGGTGCTGTCCTCCAGCGGCGCCATCAAGCCTACGACCACTTCCATTCCTTTGAACACCTGCACGTCAGGCTGCGCCGCCAACGGTGGAGAGACCAGCAGCTTGTCACGCACGCGGTCCAGCTTCACCCGCTCATCGAACCGGAGCACGATGCGGCCGCCGGAGAAATGCGTGCTGCCATTGGCCGGCACGGCCTGGACCAGCCGGGGCGGTTCGGTATCCTTGGGACCGCCTTGCGGTTCCCGCACTTGTGCGCAGGCCGTGAAGAACAAGTAGCCGATCAGAACGAAGGCGGTCCTGTTCATGGGAGCAGGGGCTCGATCAAGCCACAGAGTTCGGCCAATCCGCGTTCATCCACAAGGCCGAAGTCCCCGCGTACCACGCTGTCCACATCAAGTACGGCAGCTACCCTGCCACTGCGCCCATGCACCGGTACCACGATCTCGCTGCGGCTGGCCGCGCTACAGGCAATATGTCCCGGGAATTGGTCCACGTCCGCCACGGTGACGATCCGGTCCTGGGCCCAAGCCGTACCGCACACGCCTTTTCCGTAGGGCACCGTGCTGCAGGCCACCGGCCCCTGGAACGGGCCCAGCAACAACACCTCCCCCGCCACGCGGTAGAAACCCGTCCAATGCCATTGGAACATCTGCTGGAGCGCCGCGCTGAAGTTGGCCATGGCGGCAATGGGATCGGACTCCCCGGCGAGCAGTGCGCCCATCTGCGGCATCAAAGCACGGTAGCGCTCAGCACGGTCGGTGGTGGCGGGGATCACGATCTGTTCGGCCATGGCAGGGGTGCGAAGGTACCGGGGTGCGCATCAGCCCGGCAAATGAGCGCAGGGGCATCGGGTGGCCCCCGTCGGTGCCTGACGGCGCAAACACATGTTGAGGCAAACCACGGACACGCACGCCCCGGTGTCCGTAGGGGCACTTGTGTCCGTGGTCCAAGAATTGGCGGCTGCCCCTCCCGCAGGGCGCAAGAGCCGAGTGCCCGGCCAATGACCGGGGGAACGCGGGTGGTACGGCTGGTGGCGCACAAGCCCCACCTTTGCGCCGGACCATGGCCACTTCCCCGATCCCGGAAAGCGAGCAGCGCAAGCGCCGCCGCAAGCAGTTGCTCCGCAAGCTGCGCAACAAGTACCGTGCGGTGCTGATCAATGAATCCACCTACGAGGAGCGGTTCAGTTTCCGGCTTTCGCGGATGAACGTGATCCTGCTGGCGGTGTTGCTCTTCGTCATCAATGCCCTGTTCGTGGCGGCAGTGATCGTGTTCACTCCATTAAAGCAGTACATTCCCGGCTATTCGGACCAACAGGTGAAGATGAATGCCTATCGCGCCATGGTGAAGGCGGATTCCTTGGACCAGGTACTGGCCGTACGCGACGCGTACCTCACCAACCTGCGCAACGTGCTCAGCGGCGCCATGCCCGCCGATAGCGCCTCACTGGCCGTACCCACCACGACCACCCCAAGCCCGGCAGACCTGAAAAGTTCGGCGGCCGATAGCATCCTGCGGGCACGGATCCGCAAAGAGGAGGCCTACAGCGTGCACGGCACGGTAACGGGGGCCACGGCGGAACGCGTGGGGTTGCCCGGCCTGTTGTTCTACCCGCCGCTGCGCGGAGTGGTCACCAACGCGTTCGATCCCTCGCAAGGGCATTTTGGCGTGGACATCGTGGCCAAGGCGGACGAGGCGGTGATGGCCTGCCTGGACGGCACCGTGATCCTGGCCAGTTGGACCAGTGATGCCGGCCACGTGATGGCCGTACAGCACAACCTCGGCCTGGTGAGCGTGTACAAGCACAATGCGGTGCTGCTGCGCAAGGCCGGCGACCTGGTGAAAGCCGGCGAGGCCATTGCGATCATCGGCAACAGCGGGGAGCTTACCACCGGGCCCCACCTGCACTTCGAACTGTGGTCGGGCGGCAAGGCCGTGGACCCCCGGACCCACATCGGCTTCAACTAGGAACATGCCCTTGAAAAGCACCTTGGCGATGTTGCTGGCCCGCCGTTCGGTGGAGCAGGTCATGCACGCCGCACAGCATCCGGCCGCCACCCAGGCCAAGGTACTGCAGGAGCTGTTGGCCGCAGGGAGGCACACCACCTTCGGCAAGGACCACCGGTTAGGCGAGGTCACCGGCCATGCCTCCCTCGTGCAAGCGGTGCCCCTGCGCGACTATGAAGGGATACGGCCCTACATCGAGCGCATCGCCACCGGGGAGCCGGATGTGTTGTGGCCCGGCCGGCCGCTCTATTTGTGCAAGACCAGCGGCACCACCAGCGGCGCCAAGTACATCCCCATCACCAGGGCGAGCCTGCCCAACCATACCGGCAGCGCCCGCCGTGCCCTGTTGGCCTACATCGCCCGTTCGGGAAATGCCTCCTTCGTGAACGGCAAGATGATCTTCCTTCAAGGCAGTCCCGTGTTGGACCGCAAAGGCGCCATCCCCACCGGTCGGCTCAGCGGCATTGTGGCCAACCATGTACCGGGCTACCTGCAACGCAACCGCATGCCCAGCTTCGCCACCAACTCCATTGCGGACTGGGAGCAGAAGGTGGAGGCCATCGTGGGCGAGACCATGCAGGCGGACCTGCGTTTGATCAGCGGCATTCCGGCGTGGGTGCAGATGTATTTCGAACGGCTGTTGGCGCGTACAGGCAAGGCCAACGTGCGCGAGGTGTTCCCCAATTTCTCGCTGTTCGTGTATGGCGGGGTGAACTACGCCCCTTACCGCAGCCGGTTGGAATCATTGATCGGGGGGCCGGTGGACAGCTTGGAGATGTTTCCCGCCAGCGAGGGATTTCTGGCCTACCAGGACCAAGGCCCCGGAGACGGACTGCTACTGGTACTGGGCGATGGCATCTACCATGAGTTCATTCCACTGGCCGAGCTTGGCACGCCCGGTGCAAGGCGCTTGTCCATCGGGGAAGTGGAACTGGGGGTGAACTATGCGCTGGTACTGCACACCAGCGCAGGCCTTTGGGGATATGAACTGGGCGATACGGTCCGGTTCGTCTCACTGGATCCCCCACGGGTGGTGGTCACGGGCCGGACCAAACACTACACCAGCGCCTTCGGTGAGCATGTGATCGGAGAGGAAGTGGAAAGTGCGCTCAAAGCGGCCATGGCGGCATTCCCTTGCGAGGTGGCCGAGTTCACCGTGGCCCCGCAGCTCGCTCCACCGGACGCAGGGCTGCCCTACCACGAGTGGTTCATTGAATTCGCCGCACCCCCTGCGGACTTGGGCGGGTTCACCCTGTGCATGGACGCGGCCCTGCAAGGCCGCAACCCTTACTACAAGGACCTGATCACCGGCAAGGTGCTCCGCCAACTGGTGATCACACCGGTGGTGCGCAGCGGCTTCACTTCCTGGATGAAGGCCCGCGGCATGAACGACGCCCAGAGCAAGGTGCCCCGCCTGGCCAACGACCGCCGCTACGTGGAAGGGTTGAACACCTTGGTTGCTCAGTAGGCCCGTACGTTCTTCCCTTGGCGCCAGTTGATGAACGCGCGGTTCACCACACGGTTGCCACCGGGTGTAGGGTAGTCCCCGGAGAAATACCAATCACCCGAATGGCCGGGACAGGCGGCGTGTAGGCCCTCGATGCTTTGGAACACGATGGCCACCTCCGCCTTGATCTCCGGTGGCGTGAGCAGCTGGCCGATGCGCTTGCTGATCTGCTCGGCCGTGAACGGCCGGTAGATGTCCTTCACGGCATTGTGCTGTTCGGCGATCGGCTTGTCCACCATGGCCAGGCAGCGGTCGTACACATCGTCGATGATGTTCTCCTGCTTGGTTTCCTTGAGCAGGGAGATGGCGGCCTGGAAGGCGGCCAGATCACCCAGCTTGGCCATGTCGATGCCATACCCGTCCGGATAGCGGATCTGCGGGGCACTGCTCACCACCACGATCTTGCGGGGCTCCAGGCGGTCCAGCATCTTGAGGATGCTTTGTTTGAGCGTGGTGCCGCGCACGATGCTGTCGTCTATCACCACCAGGTTGTCCTGGCCGGGGCGCACGGTGCCATAGGTGATGTCGTACACGTGGGCCACCAGGTCGTTGCGGTCGGTATCGTTGGTGATGAAGGTGCGCAGCTTGGCATCCTTGATCGCCACTTTTTCCAGGCGCGGGCGCAAAGCGAGGATAGCGCGCAGCTCTGCGGCATCGGGTTGGGGACCCAGCTCCAGGATGCGGCGTTCCTTCACCCGGTCCAATTCATCTTCCAGCTCCTTCAACATGCCGTAGCACGCCACCTCGGCGGTGTTGGGGATGAACGAAAAGACGGAATTCTCCAGGTCGTGGTCTATGGCCTCGAGAATGGCGGGGCAAACCGACCGGCCCAACGCGATGCGCTCACGGTACACATCGGTATCGCTGCCACGGCTGAAGTAGATGCGTTCAAAACTGCACGCGCGCTTTTCCAACGGCGGCAGGATCTCCTGCACGGAATGGCTGCCGTCCTTCTTCACGATGAGGGCGCAACCCGGGGTGAGCTCGTTCACTTGGTCCACCTTCAGGCTGAAGGCCGTTTGGATGGCCGGGCGCTCGCTGGCGGCCACCACCACTTCATCATCGGCGTACCAGAAGCACGGCCGGATGCCGGCGGGATCGCGCAGGATGAAGGCATCGCCATGGCCGATGAGGCCAGCCAAGGCGTAGCCGCCGTCAAAGTCCATCGCACTCTGTTGCAGGATGCTCTTGACGTCCAGCTTTTCCTCAATGATGGCGGAGATCTGGCGTTCGTTGTAGCCCAACTGGTGGTGAATGCCGCGCAGTCGCTCGTTCTCCATGTCCAAGTAGTGCCCGATCTTCTCCAGCACGGTCATCGTGTCGCTGCGCTCCTTGGGCACCTGGCCGATGCTGATCAACAGGTTGAAGAGCTCATCCACGTTGGTCATGTTGAAATTGCCGGCCACCACCAGGTTGCGGGTGATCCAGTTGCTGAGGCGTCGGCGGGGATGGCAGTTCTCCAGTTCATCGCGGCCGAAGGTGGCGTAGCGCAAATGGCCCAAGAGCAGTTCGCCCACATAGGGCGCAGCTTGTTTCAACCGTTCGGCATCGGTGGCCAGGGAGGGGTCGGTCGCCATAACTGCGCCGATCCCGCGGTGGATGCGGTCGAAGATGAGCTGGATGGCATCCTTGGAGGTGCTGCGCTCCCGGTCGATGAAGGCCGAGCCCGGCGGAGGATCCAGCTTGATGGTGGCCACGCCAGCCCCATCCTGCCCCCGGTTGTGCTGCTTCTCCATCAGGAGGTACAGCTTGTTCAACCCGTACAGCGCGCTGCCATGGCGCTGTTGGTAGTGGGCCAATGGCTTCCGCAAGCGGATGAAGGCCAGGCCGCACTCGTGCTTGATCGCGTCGCTCATGCCAGCCCCGCCCGCCTGATGGCATGGGCGAAGAGCGCCAAAGGTACGGCAGTGCAGCTTGGGGCCTGCACAGGGCAACCTCCACCGCCGGGCCATCCACGGCGGATCGGCCGAGGGCGCCAACTGCCGCATTTCCCTTTCAACCTCAACCGGCAAGCAACGCACAATGCCCTTTCCCGGTCATTGCAAATGGTACCTTGCGGTTCCTGATCGACCACGTGCGCCTGTTCCACGCCATAGCATTCTGCCTAGCTGCCGTGCCCCTTTTGGCCACAAGGCCCACCATGGCACGATTCACCGAAAACCGCGGCCAATGGCCCGGGCAGGTGGCCTTCCGCGCCCTGGTGCCCGGCGGTGCGCTCTATGTGGAACAGCGTGCCTTCACGTACATCCTGCACACCGGGGGCCCCTTGGCCAAGCATGGCCACGCCCATACAGGACCATCGCAACCGGTGCATGCGCACGCCTTCCGTGTGCACTTCGAGGGTGCGGCCTCCGCCCTTCCGCAAGGCGGGAACGCGGCAGCACACTATGAGAATTTCTATTTGGGGAACAACCCGGCCAAGTGGGGTACGCGCTGCGGGGTCTTCGGAGAGATCAGCATGACGGCGCTATACCCGGGCATTGATCTGCGGGTGGACGGCCGCCACGGGCTGAAGTACGATTTTGAGGTGGCCGCCGGCGCAGACCCCACGGCGATCCGGATGCGCTTTGAGGGCCAAACGGACCTCCGGGTGAAAGAAGGCCGCCTCGTGGTGCACACCACGGCGGGCACGGTTACGGAAGAAGCGCCGGTGGCCTGGCAGGAAACCCCGGCAGGACGCAAGGCCGTGCGCTGTTCCTTTCTATTGGAGGGCGATTGCGTGCGCTTCGAACTGCCGGAGGGCCACGATCCGGCGCTGCCCCTGGTGATCGATCCCGTGCTGAGCTTCGGGAGCTACTCGGGAAGCGCCGCCGACAACTTCGGCTTTACGGCCACCTACGATGATGAAGGCCACCTTTACGGCGGCGGCATCGTGTTCGGCAGCGGCTACCCGGCCACCTTGGGCGTACAGGACCCCACCTTCAACGGCGGCATCATCGACATCGGCATCACCAAGTTCGCGCCGGACGGCAGCGCCCTGATCTGGAGCACCTACATCGGCGGCAACGCGAATGAAACACCGCACAGCCTGGTGGTGAACAGTGGCCATGAACTGTACCTGTTGGGCAGCACCGGCTCGGCCGACTTCCCCACCACCGCAGGTGCGTACGACCAGAGCTTCAACGGCGGCACCATGGTGATGGGTTGGACGGGCATGATGGGCGGATACGGCTACAACCACGACAACGGCACGGACATCCTGGTGGCGCACTTCTCCGCGGACGCCACCAGCCTGATCGCCAGTACGTATGTCGGCGGCTCCGGGAACGATGGCATCAACAACACACTGCCCTTGACCCACAACTACGGCGACCACTTCCGGGGCGAGATCGCCTTGGACCCGCTGGAGCACCCGGTGGTGGCCACCTCCACGCAAAGCACGGACATGCCCGTGAGCACCAACGCCCCGCAGGCCACCTTCGGCGGCGGTGCGCAAGATGCATTCATCTTCCGGCTCGATCCTTCCCTGTCCACGTTGGTTGCCACCTACTACGGAGGCACGGGCACGGACAGCGGTTATGGCGTGCAGTTCGACTCCAACGGCCAGGTGTTCGTGGCCGGGAGCACCGCTAGCTCCGACCTGCCCATGTGGGGCACGTCCTTCCAGGCCAGCTACGGAGGGAATGCCGATGGCTACGTGCTGCGGGCGGCTGCCGACCTGTCACAGTTCCTTTCCTCCACCTTCGTGGGCACTTCCGCCTATGATCAATGCTTCTTTGTGCAGCTCGACCCCTCAGACGAAGTCTACGTGGTGGGCCAAACCCACGGCAACTACCCGGTTTCCGCCGGTGTGTACAGCAATCCGGGCAGTTCGCAGTTCATCCAGAAATTGGACCACGACCTGGGCACCTCACTTTGGTCCACCCGGATCGGGAGCGGTGCCGGTGATGAAGACATCGCACCTTCAGCCTTCCTGGTGAGCGATTGCGGGCAGATCTACTTCGCAGGATGGGGCGGAACCGTGAACCACTTCGTATTGGCGGACAACAGCACAACTTTGGGGTTGCCCGTTACCACCGATGCCTTTCAGTCCACCACCGACGGCAGCGATTTCTACCTGATGGTGCTGCAAGCCGAGGCGGTCTCCCTGAGCTATGCCACGTTCTTCGGCGGCAACCAGAGCAGCGAGCATGTGGACGGTGGCACTTCGCGCTTCGACAAGCATGGCACGGTGTACCAGGCGGTGTGCGCGGGCTGTGGCGGGAATGATGATTTTCCCACCACGCCCGGCGCATGGTCCGCCACCAACAACTCGTTCAACTGCAACATGGGCGTATTCAAATTCGACCTGGTGCAGCCCACGGCGCAGATCGAGGTGGACGGCCCCCCGTTCGCCTGCCTGCCCGGTGCCACCGTTTCCTTCATCAACCTCAGCGTGGGGGGCACTGTTTTCGACTGGGATTTCGGCGATGGCACGGGCACCACGGCCTTTGAGCCCCAACATACCTATACCTCGCCCGGCACCTACACCGTACGGTTGGTGCTGAGCGATGCCGATGTATGCACCAGCAACGACACCGCGTACATGGACATTGCCGTGCTATCGCCCGAACCGGCCACCATCGACCCGGTGCCCACGGTCTGCCCCGGCGGCAGCATCCAGTTGCAGGCCCATGGCGGCCAAGTATACCAATGGTTGCCGGCCCCGGGCCTGGCCGACATGGAGGTGGCGGATCCCGTGGTGCAGCCAACGGCCACCACCACCTATACCGTGGTGGTGACGGACAGCTGCGGGACTGATACCGCCAGCATAGTGGTGATCGTGACCGATCCGATCGGTGTTGGCGCCGGCGCTGACACCACCATCTGCATAGGTGGCAGCGCGGTGCTGGCGGCCACGGGAGGCGGCACCTACAGCTGGACCCCTTCCGCTACGTTGGACGACCCCGGATCGGCCACGCCCGTGGCCAGCCCGGTGGACACCACGAATTACCAGGTGCTCATCACCACGCCGGAGGGTTGCGAAGTGGAGGACTCCGTGCTGGTGATCGTGCAAATGAGCATACCCCAACCGGCACTCGCCGATACCGTGATCTGCCGGGGCGATGCGGTCCAGTTGGTGGCGGGCGAGGGCGACACCTTTGCCTGGCAGGCCACTGCCGGGATCACCCAGCTGAACGTCCCCGATCCGGTGGTGAGCCCCATGGCGCCCACCATCTTCGTGGTGCAAGTGGGGAACTCCTGCGGTGCCCTGCTCGATTCCGCCTTCGTGGACGTGCAGTACGTAACGGCCATCGCATGGCCCGATACGGCCGTATGTCCCGATGCGCCGGTCGTGTTGTACGCCAACGGGGGCACGGCGTACCAATGGTCACCCGCCACTTCCTCAGCCGACAGCCTGGTGCTGGCCCCTGCGGAGGCAGGCATCTACACCGTGGTGGTCTGGGATGCACTGGGTTGCTCGGACACGGCAACGGCAACGGTAGCGCTCTTCCCCGCGGCCACGGTGACCGCGGGCTATGAAGGCACGGTGGACTGGGGCGAGAGCGTGCAACTGCATGCCTTCGGCAATGGCACCTTCCACTGGTCGCCGGACTCCACGCTCAGTTGCGCAGATTGCCCCGGACCATCGGCATCACCCGAAAGCACCACCACCTACACGGTGGAGATCACCGATGTGAACGGCTGCAAGGCCACAGACCGGGTGACCATCTATTTCCGTGGAGGCCTTTTCGTGCCCAACACGTTCACCCCCAACGCCGACGGTGTGAACGACCGCTTCTTCGCCCTGATGGACGAAGTGGTGGAGTTCCGCCTGCTGGTGTTCAACCGGTGGGGCCAGCAGATCTTCGCCACGGAACACCGGGAAGGAGCATGGGACGGCACGTACCGAGGATTGGAATCACCGATTGACACGTATGTGTGGCGCGTGGACTACACCTTGACGAATGGCAGCCCGCACACGGTCTTCGGCCACGTGAACCTGGTCCGGTGAACCCGGCCTCCACAAGCGTTCCGGCCGATACCGTGTGCACCCGCGCCGGAGGCGGATCAATAGGGCAAGAACCGCTGGCGCTCCAGGTGCAGCCATTGCAACGCGGCCCCGCTGAGCAGCATTTCTTTCTGGCGATCGTCCCATGGCATGGACCGGATCAACACACCGGGTTCCAATTCGCCCAAGGGGAAAGGGTAGTCCGTGCCCAAGGCCACGCGGTCCGCGCCCACGAGGTTCACCACGTGTTGCAACATGGCGGGATCGTGCACCAATGAATCCAGCCAGAAACGGCCCAAATAGGCCTTTGGTGGCACCGGGTTGTCCACGGCGCACAGATCGGGCCTTACTTCAAAGCCATGCTGGATGCGGCCCAAGGTGCCGGGAAAGGAACCGCCGCCATGGGCGAAGGCCACGCGCAACTTGGGCAGCTTCTCGAACAACCCGCTGAAGATCATGCTGGTGATGGCCAGCGTGGTCTCCATGGGCATGGCCACCAACCACGGTGCCCAGTACTTGTCCGTACGTTCCTTGCCCACCATGTCCCAAGGATGCACGAACACCGCCAGGCCCAGTTCCTCACAAGCCTGGAAGATGGGAAAGAACTGCGGCTCGCCCAGGTTCATGCCTTCCACGTGGGTGCCCACCTCCACGCCCACCAGGCCGATCTGCTGGCAACGCTCCAACTCCTGCAAGGCCAGCCTGGTGTCCTGCATGGGCAGCGTGCCCAGCCCAATGAACCGTTTGGGGAATTGCTGCACGATGCCGGCGATGTGGTCATTGAGGAACATGGCCAAGTTCAGCGTATCCTGTGGTTTGGCCCAATAACTGAACATCACCGGCACGGTGCTGAGCACCTGCACATGGACCTGGTGGCGGTCGCACTCGTGCATGCGTACGCCGGGGTCCCATACATTGGCCTCCACCTCACGGAAGAAGCGGTCATCCTTCATCATCCGGGCGCAGCCGGGCTTGTGGTGGTCCAAGTGGATGAATCCCCCGTACCCGAAGCGTTTCCCGAAATCGGGAATGTCCTTGGGCAGGATATGCGTGTGGATGTCGACGGTGAGCAGCTCGGGCATGGATGCTGCTCAGGTGAAGCGTGGGTCGGCCGCCATCACATGGCCGCATTGGCTGCACGTGCGCAGGACCTCGCTGCCATAGAACGTGCGGAAGCGTGGGAGGAAATCCTGCTCGATGTCGTGCAGCACGAAATAATCCTCATGCAGTTTGTGGTTGCACTTTTCGCAGAACCACAGCAGGCCGTCCTTCATCTCCCGGTCGTCGCGCTTGCATTCGATCACCAGGCCCACGCTGCCTGCCGGCCTTGCCGGGCTGTGCGGCGTACGCGCAGGCAGCAGGAACATCTCGCCCGCACGGATGGGGACCTTCACCGCTTTGCCGTCTTCCTGGATGCCCACTTCAATGTCGCCTTCAAGCTGGTAGAACAGCTCCTCGGTTTCATTCCAATGGTAATCTTTACGGGCATTGGGCCCGCCCACGATCATCACGATGAAATCCCCTGCATCCATGTACAGGTTCTTGTTGCCAACAGGCGGTTTGAGGAGGTCGCGGTTATCGGCGACCCATTGCATCAGGTTGAAGGGGCGACGGATGGGCATGCGGATGGAATAGAGGTTCCGAAGGTACGGCCGGGCCGCAACGGATGGGGGATCGACAGCATCGGCGGCATCTACCTTTGGCACATGGACATACGCTTGGACGGCAAACACGCGCTCATCGGCGGCGGCACACAAGGCATTGGGCACGCAACGGCCATGGCCATGGCCGACCTGGGTGCGCACATCACACTGCTGGCTCGCGATGAGGCCAAACTGGAACAGGCCGTGGCCACGCTCGATGCCCGGCATGGCCGGCACCACGGCTACCTGGTGGCCGATATGGCGGACACCGGGGCGCTGGACGCCGCGATCAACGGGCACCTTGCGGCAAATGGCCCTTGGGACATACTGGTGAACAACACCGGCGGACCGCCGCCGGGTTTGGCCCATGAAGCGCCCATCGATGCGTACGAACAAGCGTTCCGCCTGCACCTGCTGGCCTTCCAAACGTTGGTACGCGCCGTGGTGCCGGGCATGAAGGCGCAACGTAACGGCCGCATCATCAATGTGATCAGCACCAGTGTGAAGTCGCCGCTGCCCAACCTGGGTGTGAGCAACACCATCCGGGGCGCGGTGGCCCAATGGGGCAAGACGCTGGCCACCGAGTTGGGGCCGTTCAACATCACGGTGAACAACGTATTGCCCGGTGCTACGGCCACAGGCCGCCTCCAGGCGATCATTGCCAACAAGGCGAAGAAGGCCGGCGGCACGGAGGAGGAGGCCGCCGGTGAAATGGTCGCGGAGATCCCCTTGCGCCGTTTTGCCGAACCGTCCGAAGTGGCCTGCGCCATCTGCTTCCTGGCCGGACCGTCCGGCGCATATATCAACGGCATCAATCTGCCGGTGGACGGGGGGCGCACCAGTTGCTTGTAGCCGCTCCGGCCTTGAGGGATCTCACCTTTCGGGCACCACCAGGCGGAAGCCCTTGCCGTGCACGTTCACGATCTCCACTTGGGGGTCATCGGCCAGGTACTTCCGCAGTTTGGCGATGTACACATCCATGCTCCGGCCGTTGAAGTAGTTGTCATCACCCCAAACGGCATGCAGGGCTGCCGGGCGGTCCAGCAGGGCATTGGCATGTTCGCACAGCAGGTGGAGCAGTTCGTTCTCCTTGGTGGTGAGGTTGCGCTCGCCGCCAGGCCCGGTGAGCAACTGCTTGCGGGCGTCAAAGGAAAATAGCCCCAGATTGAACCGGGTGGGGCGATCCTTGGGTTCGGTGGCACCCCATGACCGGCGCAGAACGGCATGGATCCGGAAAAGCAGCTCCTCCATGCTGAAGGGCTTGGTGAGGTAGTCGTCGGCACCGCTCTCGAAGCCGGCCAGCGCGTCCTGCCGCATGTTCTTCGCCGTCAGGAAAATGATGGGCGTCTGGTCATCCTGTTTACGGATCTCCCGCGCCAAGGTGATCCCGTCCATGACCGGCATCATGATGTCCAGCAGCAGCAGGTCGAAGCCACCTTTGGTGTACGCCTCCCACCCGGCCTGGCCATCTTTGAGCAGTTCCACCTCGTAGCCCTTGGCCAGCAGGTACTGTGCCAACAACATGCCCAGATTGGGGTCATCCTCGCAGAGCAGCAATCGTGTTTTCTTCTCCATGTTCGAACGGTAATGATATGATGAAACAGCTTCCGGCGCCCAGGCCTCCCGGGCCGGTGCTGCTCTCCACGCGGATCTGCCCGCCATGGCGTTCCACCACGGACTTCACATAACTGAGGCCCAGCCCGAACCCTTTCACGTTGTGCACGTTGCCGGTGGGGATCCGGTAGAGGCGGTCGAAGATCTTACCCTGTTCCCCGCGGGGGATGCCGATGCCATTGTCGCGCACCTCGATGGTGAGGGCCTGTGCGTCACTGCGCGTGGTGATCTGCACCACAGGCGGCACAATGCAGTATTTCACCGCGTTGTCGATCAAGTTGTAGAATATGCTGGTGAGATACGTCCGGTCGCCGCGGATGTGGGCCAATTCCGCGTTCGGCTTGAAGGTGATGCCGCCCCCGCGCTTGTCGGTCTGCAGTGACCCATTGCGCACCACTTCAGCCAACAGGGCATGCATGTCCACATCGGTGAAGCGCAAACGCATGCCGCCTTGGTCTGAAACGGCGCTGAGCAACACACTTTCCACCAGCAGGCCCAAGCGTTTGTTCTCATCCTTGATCATTCCGATGAGCATGTCCACTTGCGCTGGATCCTTGGGCATGCCGGGGTCTTTGAGGGCTTCGCAGGCCAGGGCAATGGTGCTGATGGGCGTTTTCAGCTCGTGCGTGAGGTTGTTCACCAGGTCGTTCTTGATGTCACCAAGCCGCTTTTGCCTGAAGATGGTGCGCAACGCATGGCCGAACGTGAAGGCGATGAGAAAAAGGAACACCGCCGCGGAGGCGAGCATGGGCCAGACCGTATGCAAGAGCATGGTGGGCCTATCGGGCAGTTGCACATGCAACCACCAAGTGGATCCGCCTGCTTGGTCCCGGGGCCAATCGGTGCGGAAGAGCTGCGTGCGGTGCCGGCTGTTGATCAAGGATGCCGTATCGCCCACTTCCCGTGGTCCGGTGAGCACGGTCTCGCCATTGGTGCCGAACACACCGAAGGCGTACTTGCACCGGAGGTGGCGCAGGCGCAGTTCCTCGCACAACAGGGAATCGAGCAGCCTGGGATCGATCCGGTCATGGATATCCCGCAGCATGCCTCCGGCGAGGAGTCCGCGCAGCAGCTCGTCCAAGGGGTCGTGGTCCGGCATGCCCGATGCGATGGACGTGTCCCGGAGGGATGTGGGTGGCTCCAACAGGATCACTTCACCGGAAGTACCGCCTGGCAGTTGAAGCAATTGCTGGTGGGCCTCCGCACGGGCCAGGCGATCGCTGACCGCCACCAACGCATTGTCGATGCTCTCATTGAATTGGGCATCCTTCAATACCAGCGTATCCCGCACCCACAGTGCTTGGATAAGGACCAGGCCCAACAAGGCCACGCTGATGGCTGCAATGAGCCTTGTGATCGTCCGTTTATCCATGCAGGCTGAAAATTAGCGCCCCCCCGCACCCCGCTTGGTCCGGGTAACGTAGTTTAACCGCCGTTCGCGCACAAAGAACGGCTGCGGCTCCCGCTACCTTTGCTTCATGATGCAGGAGGTGCTCAATTACATCAATGGTGAACTGGCTCCAGCGGTGAGCAATACGTGGTTGGATGGTCATGCACCAGCGGAAGGACGTGTCTTCACCCGTATTTCGGACAGCGACCACCGGGATGTGGACCTCGCCGTGGCAGCGGCCACTAACGCGCTACCCGCGTGGATGGCCATAGGGCGCCAAGGGCGGCACGACGTTTTGCAGCGCGTGGCCCATTTGGTGGAACGCGACCTGGAATTGTTCGCACAGGCCGAAAGCCGGGACAACGGAAAGCCCGTTCGGTTGGCCATGGAGGTGGACATACCCCGCGCCATTGCCAACCTGCGCTTCTTTGCCACGGCCATCCTGCACTGGGAAAGTGAGGCCCACCTCACCGATGATGAGGCCTTGAATTACACGGACCGCCAGCCGGTGGGCGTGGCCGGCTGCATCAGCCCGTGGAACCTTCCGTTGTACTTGTTCACATGGAAGATCGCCCCGGCCTTGGCGGCGGGATGCACCGTAGTGGCCAAACCCTCGGAGCTGACCCCGCTGACCACGCACCTGCTGGCGGAGCGCTGTGTGGAAGCCGGTCTTCCGCCGGGCGTACTGAACATTGTGCAGGGCACGGGGCCGAAGGTCGGGGCCGCCATCACGGAACACCCCGCCATTCCGGCCATCTCCTTCACGGGCGGTACGGCCACCGGGGCCCGCATTGCCGCCACGGCAGCGCCGATGTTCAAGAAGCTGAGCTTGGAGTTGGGCGGCAAGAATGCTGTGCTGGTGTTCGCCGACTGTGATTTCGAGGAGATGCTCGAGGAGACGGTCCGATCATCTTTCAGCAACCAGGGCCAGATCTGTCTATGCGGATCGCGCATCCTGGTGGAGCGTTCGCTCTACCCCCGTTTCCGGAAGGCCTTTTTGGCACGGGTAGAAGCACTGCGTGTGGGAGATCCCGCCGAGGGAACCACGGACATTGGCGCGTTGGTCAGCGAAGCCCACCTGAACAAGGTGATCAGCCATGTGGCATTGGCCCGTGAGGAGGGCGGAACCGTCCTGTGTGGAGGGCATCGCGTGGACCTTGGCGGGGCCTTGGCAAACGGCTGGTACTTGGCCCCCACGGTGATCGAAGGCCTTGGCCCGAACTGCCGCACCAATCAGGAGGAGATCTTCGGGCCGGTGGTCACCATCCAACCATTTGACACGGAGGATGAAGCCTTGGAAGCGGCCAACGGCACCCGTTACGGCCTGGCCAGTGTGCTCTGGACCCGTGATGGTGGCCGAATGCACCGAATGGCCCGGCAGTTGAAGAGCGGGATCGTGTGGGTGAATTGCTGGATGCTGCGCGACCTGCGTACGCCCTTTGGCGGCATGAAACAAAGCGGTGTGGGGCGCGAAGGCGGCCTGGAGGCACTGCGGTTCTTCACGGAGGCCCGCAACGTGTGCATCAAACTGTAGGCGATGCAGGCCCTTCCCTTTCCTGTGCAGCTCGCCGGCGGGAAGCATCCGTTTCCTTCATGCCGTTGGTGAGGAACCAGCCGAAACGCTGCTCAAACCACGCCTCGAACCAATGAAGCATGCTGCGGAGCCTATGACCCATGGATCTCATCGGCCGATCAAGTTACAAAATCCCGCATCAACCGGTGATGGCAGGGATGAATGCCGGTACATGCCCGGTTCCGGATAAAGATCCTGACCTTCATTACAGACTAGGCGAACTTCGGGCTGGATGGAAGGAACCATACGACACCCGGGCTCATGGTCCCTTCTTACGGATCCGAGGCCAAGACCGTTCCGATTGAGGTGCCAGGGCCGGTGCTGAACCGATGAGGATGCTCTGCCAGGCCGGAAGAAGAACCTCAACCGGCCTATGCCGCTGCGCGCGATGGCACGGCAAACGGCCACCATGCCGTCAGGTTCGATCACCGCGCCGAATGTTCGTCTGAAAAGCGGCCGCAGTACCCGTACACGAATCCGTCCGGGTCCATGGAGGCGGACAGGGTGCGGACAAGTTGCGCGGGCAAGTGTTCCATGCGGAGGATGGATGCCTTGGTGAAGACCTGTTCAGTACCTCGTGGCGAGGGGCAGGATAGCGTACCCCGCTCGACCTGAGCCATCACCGGCGTGGTGCATATCGGCCCGATCAGGGTCCACATTGTTCGAATAGATCCATCGAGCTCATCCAGGGAACAGGATTTCCGTTATCTTTGCGCTCCGATAAAACCGGTTCCGGTTTGTTCGTCGAGGGGATTAGCTCAGCTGGCTAGAGCGTCCCGCACAGCGTGCGGGAAGGTCATCAGTTCGAGCATTGACATTTTGGGGGATTAGCTCAGCTGGCTAGAGCG
>JAGPDT010000002.1:63455-89197 GCA_018057455.1 Flavobacteriales bacterium
GGCCTTTGAACGCACCATAAAGGCACGCAAGAGCAGGGCATACATCGAGGCCTTGGTCCGGGGCAAGGGCTAGTGCGTCCCGCACAACGTGCGGGAAGGTCATCGGTTCGACTCCGATATTCTCCACTCAGGGGCCGCTTCCATTCCGGGGCGGCCCTTGTGATTCCATCTGTTCCAGTGCACGTGTCTTCGGCGCCCATGCCGGTCCCCTTCCCATTGTTGCACAGGCCTCCTTTCCTTTGTTCCATGTCCTTACCTCGCCCCGCGTTGCTCCACTTGGAGGGCCTGCTGACCGAGCGGTCGGGAAACGCATTGGCCATCATCCAGGCCGTACCTGTGCATGGTGGCAGCATCAACGACACCTACCGGCTGGAAACGGACCGGGGTGACCTATTCTTGAAGGTCAATACTTCAGACCAATTCCCGAGCCTTTTCATTGCTGAAGCCCGGGGATTGGAGCTGCTGCGCAGCACCCAGGTCCTGCGCGTGCCCAACACAATAGCCCAAGGATCTTGGGATGACACCACGTTCCTGGTGCTTGAATACATCCCACCTGCGAATGAAGAAGAGCCGGGCCTGCAAACGCGGTTCGGGCGTGCCTTGGCCAAATTGCACGGTCATAGCCAAACCAACTTCGGCCTGGACCATGACAACCACATCGGACTGCTGCCCCAGGGGAACACCCCCTATGCGACTTGGGCGGAATTCATGGTGCGTTGCCGGTTCGAACCGTTGGTGCAATTGGCCCGGAACAACCAACGGATACACGCTGGGGATGTCTTTCGTTTTGAACGGCTCTATGGCCGATTGCCCGACCTCTTCCCCGTGGAGGCGCCCTCCCTGCTGCACGGCGACCTATGGAAGAACAACTACATCGCAACCACCGCCGGGGAACCGGTATTGATCGATCCCGCGGTGTACTACGGCCACCGGGAAATGGACTTGGCGATGACCCGCCTGTTCGGTGGATTCCATCGCGATTTTTACCGTGCATACCACGAAGAAGCACCGCTGGAAGCCGGCTGGGAACAGCGGGTGGACCTCTGCAACCTCTACCCGTTGCTGGTGCACCTTAACCTGTTCGGTGGCAGTTATGCCGATCGTGTTGGCGCCGTGCTACGCCGTTATGTGTAGCGTCACTCCCAGGTGGGCTCCTCCTGCCCGCCTTGGTTGTGCCCCGCTCCTTGGCCTCCCCGCTGGAAGCAGTTCAAGTCCACCTCCCCGAAGCCTTCCGGCATGGCAAAATCACCGGTGCTGATGGTGATGGTGCTGTCCGCATATACCTTGTTCATGTAGTACCCGTAGATGGGCAGCGCCATGTTGGCCCCCTGCCCCTGGTCGGTGCGGCTGAAGCGGACACTCCGATCCTCGGCACCGGTCCACACACCCGTCACCAGGTCCGGGGTGATGCCTATGAACCACCCATCGCTGTTGTTCTGGGTGGTGCCTGTTTTGCCGGCCGTTGGGTACTTGATGTTGCCGTATTTGGCGCGATTCCCCCAGCCCATGCGCAAGCGCATGCCCGTTCCCACGGTCCTGCCCGTACTGGGGTTGTAGGCCCCGTCCACCACACCTTTGAGCATGTTGAGCATGATAAATGAGGTGTACGGGTCCAGAGCCTCCTCCGTCTGGGGGGTCATGTCGAAGAGGGTATTGCCGTTTTTATCCTCGATGCGGGTATAGACCACCGGGCGGATATACACGCCTTCATTGGCGAAGGTGGAAAAGGCGCCGGTCATTTCCTCCAAGGTGAGGTCCGCCACGCCGAGACACAGGGAGGGCACGGGGTCCAACGGGCTTCTCACGCCCATGTGCCGGGCCAAGGTGGTCACCGCTTGGGGCCCGTACTGCTTCATGATCCATGCGGTGATGGTGTTCATGGAATTGGCCAGGGCAAACTTCAACGTGACCATGCCGCCGTATTTGTTGTCGCTGTTCTGCGGGCACCATTCCGGCTGACCGGCGGGCATGGTGAAGCAGGTCTTCTGGTTGGGCAGTTCCATGCAAGGCTTCATGCCCTCGCGGATGGCAGTGGCATACACGAAAGGCTTGAAGGTGGACCCCACCTGCCTGCGCGCCTGGGCCACATGGTCGTACTGGAAGTGCTTGAAATCGATGCCGCCCACCCACGCCTTCACAAAGCCCGTATGGGGGTCCATGCTGAGCAATCCGCTTTGCAGGAAACTCTTGTAGTAGCGGATACTGTCATTGGGGCTCATCACGGTATCCACCTCACCATGCCAGCTGAAGACGGTCATCTTCGCCGGTGTGTCGAACTGCTTTTCAATGCCCTTTTTGTCCAGTACGGGCCAGCGGGTGTCGCAGCCGCCCTTTGCCGGATCGCAGTGGAACATGTGCTGGCCCTCGAAATTGTCCTTCACGATGTAGGCGGCGGGACGTTGGCAATTGGGGCACAGCTTTCCGGTCAGGGTCTTGTACCGGTCGCTGCGCATGCGGGCCGTGGCCATGATGCCCTTCACCTCATCCTCGCTCACACGGAAGTCGAACGGCCGGTTCTTCTTCTTGGCCAGGTCCTTGAAGAACTCCGGTTGCAGCTCCGTTGCCAAGTGTTCACCAACGGCCCACTCCCCGAAGCGCTGCATACGGCGGTCGACGGTGGTGTAAACCTTCAAGCCATCGGTGTAGATGTCGTAGGCCGTACCATCGGCCTTGGCGATCTTCAGTTTGCCGGTCCCGGGGTCCTTGGCGGAGAACAAGCGCTGGAGTTCGCTGCGCAGGGCCTCACGCAGGTAGGGCGCCGGGCCTTCGGTATGGTCCACCCGTTGGAAATCGAGGCCGAGGGGCAGCACCTTCAACGAATCATACTGTTGCTTGGTGAGGTAGCCGTTCTTCACCATTTGGTGCAGGACCACCATACGGCGTTGGGCGGTGGCCTCGGGCCGTCGGAGCGGGTTGAACAACGCGGGGTTCTTGCACATGCCCACCAACATGGCCGCTTGCTCCACGCGGAGCGAATCGGGGGTGGTGTTGAAGTAAACGCGGGCAGCCGAGTTGATGCCCACCGCCTGGTTGATCCAATCAAAGCGGTTGAGGTACATGGCGATGATCTCCTCCTTGGTGTACTCGCGCTCCAAGCGGGCCGAGATGATCCATTCCTGGAATTTCTGGAACACGCGCCCGATGAAATCCTGGCTCACGTCGTGGAAGAGCATCTTGGCCAGCTGCTGGGTGATGGTACTGGCGCCTCCGCGCTTGCCCAGGAAAACGGCGGCCCTGAGCGTACCGCGCAGGTCCACGCCGCTGTGGATGAAGAAACGTTCATCCTCGGTGGCCACCAAGGCCTTCACCACGTTTGGGTTGATCCGTCCGAAATCCACCGGTATGCGGTTCTCGCGGTAGTATTGGCCCATGAGGGTGCCATCGCTGAAAAGCACGGTGGTGGCCAGGTCGCTCCGCGGGTTCTGGAGTTCGGCCGTACCGGGCAGGTCCTTGCTGGATGCAGCCATCAGCAACATGGCGAGCAAGCCGACCACCGGGCCGAGCACCACCAGCCACCAAAGCCGGTACCACCCGTTGCCACGGTTGGGTTGGGTTTCTTTGCTTGCCAAGGTCCTGCGGTTCATGGCCTGTCTGCTGGCTGCTCCACGCTGATGCCCACATCGATCACGCCTGCGAGCTGCTCGGTGCGCATGGCCTGCTCCATGGTGAACACATAGCGGCCCGGCCGGGGGAATCTGTTGTTCATGCGGTACAGCACGTGGGCCTGGAAACGGTCGCTGAAGATGAAACCGGTGCCCTTGCCGTACCAGCGGCCCACGGGATCGGCCAAGGTGCATTCCACCGTATCGCTGAACGTGCGGCCATCCGGCCCTTGCAAGGTGGTGAAGAGGTACAGGTTGCTGAACGGGTAGTCACCGGTGTGGCGGATGTCCAGATAGATATCCTTCGTGGCCAAGGTATCCGCCACGTCAAAGGTGAACTGCGGTTTCCATGTGCGGTCCCAAATGCCATCGGGCACTTGGGTGCTTTGCTGGAAAGCCACATGCCCGGTGCAGGCGGCCAATGACATGGCCGTCGCCAAGGCAATCGGTGCGCTCGTCTTCACGCGTTGTCCGGCTTGGGGCCGTTGGGTTTTGGAGGCCCGCCCGGAGGGGACCCTCTACGCCTTCTGTCCCGGCCATCGCGGTTGCGGCGCCCACCTTCCGGCTTTGCGCCTGAGGAGGCCTTGACCGCCGCCCCCTTTCGTTCCTGATGTTCGGCCCCCCTGGAAGGTGTGGTGGTCTGCTTGGGGCGATCGTCCGTGGCCAGCTGCTTCTTCCGGTCGCGGCCGCGGCGTTTGCCGCTTTTGATCTTCTTGTCGAATCGGGAGAGGTCGTCCCCGCCGTCAATCACGTTCTCATAGTCGGCGGAAGGGGCTTCGGTCTGCTGGGCCGGCGGTACTTCGGCCATGTGCAGGTCCACTTCCGGCTCGATGCCTTGCTTGTTGGATGCCAGGATATCCCGCACGGTGTCCACCGGTAAACCGGCCATGGCCACGGGTTCACCGGGCTTCTTGAACACGTACCACATCAGCCCCTTGAAGATGTCCGTCTTCACGTGGGTGCCGGTACCTTGGCGGGTCTTCAACTTGGCATTTGGCGACGGATAGCTCTTGATCGCCTCTATGTACATATCCAGTTCATAGTTCAGGCAGCATTTGAGCTTGCCACAAAGGCCGGTGAGCTTCTGCGGGTTGAGGGCGAGCTGCTGGTAGCGGGCCGCGCTGGTGGTCACGCTGCGCAGGTCGGTAAGCCAGGTGCTGCAACAGAGCTCCCGGCCACAAGGGCCGATACCGCCCAAGCGGGCCGCTTCTTGCCGGGCGCCCAGGAGCTTCATGTCCACGCGGACATGGAAGCGGTCGGAGATCCTGCGCAGGATCTCGCGGAAATCCACGCGCTCCTCCGCTGTGTAATAGATGGTGGCGCGGGTGGCGTCTCCTTGGAACTCCACATCACTGACCTTCATGTCCAAACGGGCTTCTTGGCACGCATGGCGTGCCGCCTTCAGCACCTCGTCTTCCCGTCCGCGGGCCTCGTGCCAGCGGTCTATGTCCTGCTGTTCGGCTTTCCGCACCACCTTGCGCAGTTCATAGGTATCGGTACCGGCGTTCTTGCGCTGCATTTGGGCCCGGACCAGCTCCCCGGCCAAGCTCACCACGCCCACGTCAATGCCTGAGGCGGCTTCCACCACCACGGCATCACCGGTGGCAAATGAAGCTCCCTTGGCGATCCGGTAGAACGCCTTGCGGGTATGCTTGAACTGGACCTCGACCGCATCGAACAGCGGCATGCCGTTGGGCAATGGCACGCCGGCCAGCCAATCATGGACTTCCAATTTGTTGCAACCGCCGGAGCTGCATGAGCCATTGCTCTTGCAGCCGCCCGCTTTACCACTGGACGCATTCGCACAACCTGCACAGGACATTGGCGCGAAGATAGCGCGGGCAAGGTCCGGGAAATCGGAGAAGCCTCACGGGGCCGTCGTTTCCCTGCCCCGCAGCAGGGCTCCCAGGCTGTAGCTCAGGTCGAGGAACAACACTTTGGGGTTGGCGTTCCGCTCCAAGTGCCCATGTGCGGCCTCCAGTTCGGTCCTGGCCGCTTCCAAGCTGGCCATGGAGAGCACGGTGCTGAACTTTTGCACGAACGCCCATTCCTCGCCCGAGGTGGTGATCAGCTGGGGCAGGTCCTGCAAGTGCAACATGCACTGGCGCATGAGAAAGAGGGCATGGGCCATCAGCCCTTTTTGATGTTCACGGCCCATTTTGGCAAAGTGGTCGGCGGCAGCCACGGCTTCCTCCCACTTGCGGCCGTAACAGGCACGAAGCCAATCCCGCAGGAAGGTGAACGCTTCCTGCTCGCGCCCCTCGGCCATGGTGTACGCTTCCAGCAGGTCGCCCTCGCTTCGCGCCGCAATGCCCCTGGCTTGCTCTTCGCTGAGCTCCGGGTAGCGCTCCAGCACCGCCGGGGCCACTTCACCGGGGTCCAGGGCGGCCACCTTGATCAATTGGGCGCGGCTGAGGATGGTGGGCAGGATGCGGTCGATGGAATGGCCTGCAAGCAGGAACACGGTCTTGGGCTCGGGCTCTTCCAGGATCTTCAGGATCTTGTTGGCCATGGTGGGGTTCATCAATTCCGGGAGCCAGACCAGCATCACCTTCCACCCTCCGAAGAAAGACCTCAGGCTCAGCTTGCGCAGCACTTCGGCGGCGATGTCATCGCCCATCAGCAGTTGCTTGTCGCCTTTCAGGTGATCGCGCCAAGCATCCGCATCCAGATAGGGTTCCTGCTGTACGGCTGCCCGCCAATCCCCGATGTAGTAGTCGCTGGTGCGGGGCTTCTTGTCCACGAAGAAGATGGGGAACGCGGCATGGAGGTCCGGATGGGCCAGTTTGCCCGCCATGCTGCACGACTTGCAGCTGCCGCAACTGTCCCCTTCGCCGCGATCTTCGCAGAGTAAATACGCGGCATAGGCCAGGGCCAGGGGCAGCACGCCGCTGCCGCGGGGCCCGAGGAAGAACTGGGCATGGGGGATGCGGCCATCGCGGATATTGCCGATCAGGCGCGCCTTGAGCGCGGCATGGCCGATGATCTTGTTGAACTGCACGGTACAAGTTTACGCCAGCTTGCCCGCCACCCCAGGTGGCTGCGCATGGGCACCTGCATTGGCCAATGTCGGATACTTTCGCGCCATGCGATCAATGGACAACTTCAGCTTCAAGGGGCGCAAGGCACTGGTCCGTGTAGACCTCAACGTGCCGTTGGACGCCGACCTGCACGTGACCGATGACACCCGCGCACGGGCCATTCTGCCCACCGTGCGCAAGATCTTGGGCGATGGCGGCAGCGCGATCCTGATGAGCCATTTGGGCCGGCCCAAGGGCCAGGTGAACCCGGCGATGAGCCTGGGGCCTGTGGCCAAGCATTTGGCCGGGCTGCTGGGCCGTCCGGTGCAATTCGCCACGGATTGCATCGGTGAACAAGCCCGTGCCAAGGCGGCCGCCCTGGAACCGGGCGAGGTGCTGTTGCTGGAGAACCTGCGTTTCCACCCCGAGGAGGAGCAAGGCGACGAGGTGTTCAGCATGGCCTTGGCCGCGCTGGGCGATGTGTACGTGAACGATGCCTTCGGCACGGCCCACCGGGCCCACGCCAGCACCACCATCGTGGCACGCCATTTCCCGGATGCCAAATTGTTCGGCTACCTGGTGTCCAGCGAGCTCACCAGCCTGGCCAAGGTGTTGGACCGGCCGGAGAAACCGCTGTGCGCGGTGGTGGGCGGTGCCAAGGTGAGCAGCAAGATCGAGGTACTGCGGAACCTGCTGGTGAAGTGCGACGAGCTGATCATCGGCGGGGGCATGGCCTTCACCTTCATCAAGGTAATGGGCGGCCAAGTGGGCAATTCACTGGTGGAAGATGACCACGCGGCCACGGCACGCGTGATCCTGGCCGCAGCCAAGGACAAAGGCGTGAAGCTGCACCTGCCGGTGGATGCCGTGGTGGCCGATGCCTTCTCGGACAACGCCAACACCGATGTATGCCCGGCGGATGCGATCCCGGCCGGATGGATGGGCCTGGACATCGGGCCGGCCACCATCCTACAGTTCAACGAGGTGATCAAACGGTGCAAGACCATCTTGTGGAACGGTCCGATGGGCGTGTTCGAGATGCCCAGCTTCCAGAAGGGCAGCCTGTCCGTTGCACAAGCGGTGGCCGAGGCCACTGCAAATGGGTCCTTCTCCCTGGTGGGCGGGGGAGACAGCGTGGCCGCAGTGAACCGGTTCGGGCTGGCCGACCGGATCAGCTATGTGAGCACCGGTGGCGGCGCCATGCTGGAATACCTGCAAGGCAAGGTATTGCCCGGCATTGCCGCCGTGCAGAACGGCTGATGCCGCCGCGTGGTGAACAATTGGACCGGGCGGGTGTTCCCCGGCCTGTGCAAGTGCGTACAGGCCCTGTGCAACTTCGACCCGCCCTAAATTTGCTGGAAAATAAGCTGCACTGAACGATGACGACCTCGCGGACCACCTACACCCTTGCCTTGGCCTTGGTAGCGGCCACCACCGTTAACGCACAAAACGCGCTGAAGGACGGCACCACCCTGCAATGGGACAAGGAGATTGCCGTGGGCATGGATTCGCTGCGCAACGACAGCGTTACCGTGGCGGCGCTCACCGTGCCCGTGTTTGAGGCTTCCGCGGCGCAGGTCACCGGCCTGATGAAGACGGTGATGCCCGGCGCGGCATTCAAGAAACAGGGCGACCTGCAGAAAGCCGTGGGCGTGAATTTCGGCCCTGCGGGCACGCCCCTGGACGTGCTGGCCCGCGTGGCCCAGGACAAGAAATCGGGCACCAGCACCTTGGCCTTGGCCTTCTTGCAACCCGGCACCAGCACCAGTTTGGACCCGGCCAGCCTGCAACCGGCCGTGCGCGACTTGGGCGTGCAGCTGAACAAGGCCGTGGTGCAAGGTCAATTGAACACGTGGACGGCCAAGCTGGACAAGGCCGGCAGCAAGACCGAGAGCGCCACGCAAAGCCAGGACAAGGCCCAAGGGCGTGTGAACAAGGCACAAGCGGATCTTGACAAGATCGCCCGGGACAAGAGCAAGCTGCAGAGCGAGCACGCCATCCTGCAGAAGGAGATCGACCTGTACAACCAGAAGTGGACGCTGAGCCAAGACCCGAAGGACTTCAAGAAGCTCACCAAGTCCCGGGCGAAGATCACCAAGAACGAGGGCAAGATGGCCAAGGCGATGGAAGCCGAGGCCAAGTCACAAAAGGAACTCACCAAGAGCGGCACCGCCTTGCCCCAAGCACAGAAAGCCAAGGATCAGCAGGCTGCGGCCCAAGCGGAAGTACAGCGTACCGTGGATGCCCTGCAGCGGAAGTTGGAGAGCATCCGCTGAGCGGTCCTGGTTTGCATCGGCCGCCTCCGCCGGTCAATGTTGCACCTGAAGCAGGCGGCCCTGCCGTTGCAACTTGCGCAGTACGGACCCCTTGGCCACCAGCTTGGCATTGCCGTGCAGCACCACCTGTGCGCCGGACTGCACGTGCAGCTTGGCCTTGGTGTCCAACACCAGTTCGGCACCGGGCATGAGGTGCAGCACGGAATTGTTCTGCACTTGCAACTTGGCCTTGCGTTCCAGCACCATGCGTGCTTCGGTGGCCACCGTGAACCGGGTGGGCGGGCTGAACCACCACTTGCCCGGGCCGCCGCCTTGGGCTTCCATGCGGGTGGGTGTGCCCGATCGGTCGATCCGGAGCGTGGTGCCGGAAGCCATGGTCAGCGCTGTGCCGTTGTGGCCGTGCAACGGTGGAAGCACGATGCTGTCCGCACACCAGCGCACGTCACGGGTGAGGCGGGTATCACCGCTGCGCACCTGGAGCACGATCGCACCGTCGGTGCGTTGTTCCACCAGCTCGATGCTGATGCCATTGAGGTACACGGTGCGATTGTCCGGTTTCATGCCCTTGTTCACCTCCTTGCTCATGTTGGCGGCCAAGGTGAGCATGTTGGCGCTGGAGGGGTTGGTGCCCATGCCAATGCGGTTGATGCCTTGCGGGGTGAACACTTGGCGCGTGCTGCCCATGAACCCCCCATCGTCGATGGTGCGGCCGTTCCAGATGCCCACCCGGGGCACACTGGCCTCCTTGCGGGTGAGCTTGCCATCCCCGTTCCTGTCGTAGAGCGGAAACTCCTGCTCCTGGGTGCCCGACAAGGGATTGGCCCAGGCGTCCTTGGTCTGGAAAGGCTCGGTGGGGCCGGGCCACAGGCATTGGAAGGTGATCGTATCGCCGCGCAAGCGCCGGTCGTAGTTGCCGCTGGCCAATACCGGCCTGAGGTAATCGGCATGGCCGCCATAGAGATCCCCGCCCACCTTGCGGTCCTTGTCCACTTGGATCTGCGCATAGATCCCGGGCACGGCAGGTTTCACGCAGTTCATGTACTGGTACTGGAACTGGTCGGTGGGGCTGCCGTTGCGGGCGGTGGTCTGGTGGTTCTCCAACCAGAGCCACTGCGGATATTCATCTTCCTCCAGAAAGGGCAGGCGTATGCGCAAGGCATCACCGCCGGAGATGAAATCATGGAGGATGAAGATGCCCGTATCCCCGGCCAGGGGGTCGATGTCGCCATCTACCTCAACGCCGCCCGGGCCGTGGGCGCGTATGCGGTACTTGGTGCCTTCCGGGTGCCAGCCCAGGCGGTCGCGGTCCCATCCCGTACAGGTGATCAGCGAACTGTTGGCGGCGCCCATCAAGCTCCAGCCGCCCTGCACCGGCAGGAAATGCCCGGTGAAGATGGGCGCATTGCCGCCGCCGCTATGGAAGTTGTTGCCGCCCAGCAGCAAGTGGTTGAACTCATGCTTGAGGATGCCGAAAGGCAGGCCGTTCTTGGCACCGAAGCGGCTTTGTGTATCGCTCGGATGACCGAACAGCAGTCCTGCGCTGCCCGCATCGGTGCTGCCTTGCCCATGGGTGAGCACATGGCTGTTGCGGATGATCACCATCACGTGGTCGTAACTGGCCGGGTCGTCCGGCAGGTTGATCTTGGGCAGGCCGGGCCTGCCACCATCGGTCCAGAGGTCGAAATCGGCCACGGAAAGCCCGTGCGCGGTGTGCAGCGTGCCGAACTTGTTGGCCCCTTCCCAGGCCATGGCGCTCCAATCGCCCATGCGGTCCTGCTCACTTTCCTTGATGGTCACCAAACGGTCGATGTAGTCGCCCAGTACGGTGAACCGCCCCAGGCTCACGTCCTGGTAATAGCGGGTTACCTCCCCCTTGGGAGCCTCCACGGGGAAGGGATCGAAGAGCTCCTCCTTCCACCGTGGCAACGCGCCTTTGGCCCAATGTTCCGCTCCGTTGGGCTGGGGGTCTTTCTCCGGGTGGACATCGTAGGAGACCTCAGCGAAGATCACCAGTACGCGGATGGTGCCGTGCGGACTGAGATACCAGCCATTGGCACTGTTGGGCACCTCGGAGGGCTGTGCCGATGCACCTGCGACCAGCAGCAGGCAAAAGAACAGCGGAATGCAGCGCATGTGGATCAAAGTAAAGCAACCGCCGCGGCTGGCCGAAATCCGCTGCACGGTGGGGAGGCGGTGCGCAGTGTGTTCAGGCCAGCTTGGTCCCGAAGCGCTGCACGATGGCCCGGTCCAACACCTCGCGGTGATCGGGGTGGGCGATGTCGCGCAGGGCCTCTGCGCGCTGTCGCAAATTGCGGCCGTGGAGATAGGCGGTTCCATGTTCAGTGACCACATAATGGACATGGGCGCGGGTGGTGACCACCCCGGCCCCTTGGCGCAGGAAAGGCACGATCTTGCTTTGGCCCTTGCCCGTGGTGCTGCATAAGGCGATGATGGGTTTGCCGCCATCGCTCAAGGCCGCACCGCGCATAAAGTCCATTTGACCGCCCACGCCGCTGTATTGCAAGGTGCCGATGCTGTCCGCGCACACCTGGCCGGTAAGGTCCACCTCAATGGCACTGTTCACGGCCACCATGCGAGGATTCTGCCGGATCACATGGCCGGAGTTCACGTACTGTGAATCGAGGAAGGCGATGGCCGGGTTGTCATGCACACGGTCATACAAAGCCTGCGTACCGATGGCGAAGGTGGTGACCGATCGGTCCTTGTGCTTCTTCTTGAAGCGGTTGGTGATCACCCCCTTGTCCAATAGGGGGATCAGGCCGTTGCTGCACATCTCGGTGTGCACACCCAGGTCCTTGTGGCCGGTGAGGCAGCGCAGGAAGGCATCGGGGATGGCGCCGATGCCCATCTGCAAGGTGCTGCGGTCGTCCACCAATCCGGCGCACAGTTGGCCGATGCGCTCCTCCTTGGGGCCGATGCGATCGCCATAGTCCACCACGGGCAGGGGCTCATCCACGCTCACCAGTGCGGCAAAGCGGCTGGCATGCACCTGCCCCTCGCCATGCGTGCGCGGCATCCGCGGGTTCACTTGGGCGATCACCCGCTTGGCATGCAGTACGGCGCTGCGGGCCACGTCCACGCTGACGCCCAGGGTGCAGAACCCATGGCGGTCCGGCGGGCTCACGTGCACCAAGGCCACGTCCAACGGCATGACGCCGCGCTCGAACAACAAGGGAATCTCACTGAGGAACACCGGCACATAGCCGCCATTGGGGCCGTTCACCACGTCACGCACATTGGCGCTCACGAACAGGCTGTTCAGGAAGAAGCTGCGCCCCACGGCCGGGTCCTTGAAGTCGATCTCGCCCAAGGTGCTGATGCTCACCAGCTCCACCCGTTCCAATCCGGGCGCCCGGGCCAACAGGGCCTTCAACAGGGTGCGGGGCGTGGCCGCACTTCCATGCACGAAGACGCGATCACCGCTTTGTACAAGCTGCACCGCCTCGGCCGGGGTCATCCAATGCTCCATGGCCGCGAAGTTCGGGGGTTGTCCGATCACCGCGGTTGCCGATCGTCAGTGTGCGATCAGCCTTTCGGTGCCTTGTACAACGGCACGGTGCTGCACGGCTCACCGAACATCAAGCTCTTTACCACCGGCAGCAGTTTGGCGGAGAGTTCCACGTAGGCATTCAGCGGAACGGGCAGCTTGCTGCAGCCCTTCACCACCACGCGCGCATTGCGCCAGGGTTCCGCGTCCAGTTGCTGCACGAAGCGGGTGAAGAGGGCGCGTTCCAATTGCGCCGCATCGCCTTGCGTGACAAATGCGGCATGCGGTTGCAACTGCGTGGCGATGAGCATGTAGGCCCAGGTGGGGATGATCGCATCCGCAGAGCAATGCACGGACACGAACTTGCCGGCGTACTGCACCCAATCATGTTCCTTCACGAAGGCGCGCAGTTCCGCCTCCTTGACCGCCACTTCCTGCCACAGCAATGGTTTGAGATCGAAAACAAGGCGATCACCCTGGGGGTACAGTTCTTCCAGGTCGAGGGTGACAAGACCACTGGAAGCTACCTTGTTGATGATCTCGGGCATGCGCTGCAAAGGTCGCACTTCCACCGATCATGTCCATGCTAGCGCACCAGGACGAGGGGGAAGGCCCTGGTGTTCGCGGTTCCCTCCCGCACCAGCACCACGTATGGCCCGGGGGCAAGGCCCGACAAGTCCAAGCGCAAAGTGCCCTCCTTGGGGAAGCGGCCTTCAAACAAGAGGGCCACCGGTCTTCCGGAAGCATCCAACAGCACGATCCGGCCCGGTTCGGCGGTATGGCCCTGGAACGGCAGGTGCAACGGCCCGGCGGTAGGATTGGGGAAGGGTGGTGTGCGCAGGCCCGGAAGGGGCCCATCCGCGATGCCCACCGGGAAATTGCCGAGCTTGAACACCACGCCGCTGGTGTTGCACACCCACGCCCCTTCAAGATCATTGTCCAATGCGATGCCGCTGAGTGCGGACACGCCCGGGGGAAGCGCATGTCCTGCGATGTACACGCCGTCCGGACTGAACTCGGCGATGCTGTCCTCGTCGCTGCTGTCCTCGTCGCTGCTTACAAGGAACAAGTTGCCCGAGACCGGTGAGATGTCCAGGTCTCCGTAGTTCACCACGAAGTGGGGTGCCAGCGGGAATGTTTGCAGCGTATCGCCCGTGACGGCATCCACCTCCGCAACGCGGTTCTCCTGGAACCCGCTTGGCACCATGTCCTGCACCAGGAAGAACGTGCCGCGCTGCGGATGGTAGGAACCGCCTACCACATGACTGACGCCAAAGGCTGTGGTCAAGGTATCGATCCCGGTGTTGGTTCCTTGATCAAGGGCATAGATCTCCGCCACGTCGGTCTCGCCGTTGATCAACAGCAATTGTCCCTGGTCCACGAAGGTGCCGTTCAGGAAGAGCGAGGCGGGCGAAATGTCGATGTCCACGTCGTTCGCGCTTTCCCCGAACAAAGGCGAGGATGCGATGAACGTGCCATCTTCGGCATACCTGTCGATCGTGTTGGCGCTGCACCCGATCACCATGGTCTCTCCGGCCGGTGCGTTGTATGCGATGCCGCAGGTTCCGCCCGTGTTGGAAGGGTTGAACTGGGCAAGGATGGTGAGGGGGGTCTGGGCCTGACCAGCCAACGCCAGCAATACAGCAAGGACAAAGGCTGAGCCGTGTTTGATCATCGGTGTTCCGGATAGGAAGACCAAAACTATCCGATGCCGGCGCCTCCCGAAATACCGAAAACTGGGGATGGGTCACATGAACCCCAGCTCCAACTGCGCGGCTTCGCTCATCATGTCGCGCGTCCAGGGCGGCTCGAAGGTGAGGTCCACCTTGGCCCCGTTCGCGCCCATGGTCTGTGCCACCTTCTCTTCCACCTCCCCGGGCAGGGAACCGGCCACGGGGCACGCCGGACTGGTCAGGGTCATCTTGATGTGGATGCTGGCATCATCGTTCACGGCCACGTCATAGATCAGGCCCAGCTCGTAGATGTCCACGGGGATCTCGGGGTCGTACACCGTCTTGAGCATCATGATCACACGCTCCTCCAGTTGTTGCTTTTCCTCGTGGGTCATTGGCAGGCGCCGCAGGTGCGGCTTTGGTGTCTTGTGTCCGTCCGGTATCCCATGCCTGGAGTCCCTTTGCCCATGGGGCGCGTGGGACCTGGAAGCTGGGACAAGTCAATGGCACCGGCACACCTCATGTTGAGAAAGCCAGCGCGTAGCGTTTCATCTGGTCGATCATGGCGCTGAGACCGTTGGCGCGGTTGGGGCTGAGGTGTTCGCGCAGGCCGATGCGGTCGATGAACTCCGTGGAGGCCTCCAGGATCTCCCGGGGGCTGCGTCCGTCGTACACGCGCACCAGCAGGGCCACGATGCCTTTGGTGATCAAGGCGTCGCTGTCCGCGGTGAACCGGATGACGGGCCCTGCACCGGGCGGGGCCGCAGTGCGGGGTTCCGCATGCAACCAAACCCTGCTTTGGCATCCGCGCACGAGGTTGTTGTCCAACTTGTGTTCCGGGGCGATCAAGGGCAGGTCCTTGCCTTGCTCGATCAACAGTTCATAGCGGTCTTGCCAATCGCTGAGCATGGCGAATTCATCCACCACCTCCTGCTGGGCTTGTGCAAGTGTCCTTGTGCTCATCGCAGCATCTTCACGGCCTTCTTGGTGGCGGCAACCAGGGCATCCACCTCGGCCATGGTGTTGAACGGGGCAAAGCTCGCGCGCGTGGTCCCGTTGATGCCCATGCGGTCCATCAAGGGCTGCGTGCAATGGTGGCCGGTGCGCACCGCAACGCCTTGCTGGTCCAACAAGGTGCCGAGGTCGTAGTGGTGGACGCCCTCGATGACGAAGCTGATCACGCCCACTTTCTCCCTGGCCGTGCCGATGATGCGCAGGCCATCGATGGCGAGCAGCTCCTTCGATGCGTGTTCGAGAAGGACATGCTCGTGTGCGGCCATCGCGCCGAGATCGTAGTCCCGCATCCAGCGAACGGCCTCGCCCAGCCCGATGATGCCCGCGATGTGCGGAGTGCCCGCCTCGAACTTGAAGGGCAGCTTGGCATAGGTGGTCTTCTCAAAGGTGACGCGATCGATCATCTCACCGCCGCCTTGCCAGGGCGGCATCTGCTCCAGCAGTTCCTCGCGCCCGTACAGTACGCCGATGCCGGTGGGCGCGTACATTTTGTGGCCACTGAAGGCGTAGAAGTCGCAGCCGAGGTCTTGCACATCAACGGCCAAGTGCGGAATGGCCTGTGCGCCGTCCAGCACGGTGATGATGCCGCGCTTCCCGGCCTGGGCGATCAGCTCCTTCACGGGATTGATCGTGCCCAGCGTGTTGCTCACATGGCTGATGGCCAGTATGCGTGTGCGCTCCGTGAAGAGGTCCGTTGCGCCGTTGGGCCGTTGCGCTTCGATTTCTCCGCTGTCCGTGATCGGGATCACCTTCAACGATGCGCCGTGGCGCTCGCACGCCAGCTGCCAAGGCACGATGTTGGCGTGGTGCTCCATGCCGCTGATGAGCACTTCGTCGCCTGGCTTCAACAGCAGTTGCCCCAAGCTGTTGGCAGCGAGATTGAGGCTGGCCGTAGTGCCCGCGGTGAAGACCACTTCGTGGGCGTGCTTGGCCTTGATGTGCTGGCGCACCGCCTCACGCGCGGCTTCCTGGGCCTCGGTGGCCAAGTTGCTCAAGGTGTGCACCCCACGATGCACGTTGGCATTGATGGTGGCGTAGTACGCACCCATGGCCTTGATCACCCGGCGTGGCTTCTGGCTCGTGGCGGCGTTGTCGAAATAGATCAATGGCTTGCCATGCACCAGCTCCTTGAGAATGGGGAACTGGGCGCGGACGGCTTCCACGTCAAAGGCCTTGCGTACCACCGTGTCCGGCCGGGTGCTCACACCGCAGCGAGTTTAGCGTCCATCAGTTCCGTCAGGTATGTCCTCCACTCCACATTGGCGATGCGCTCCACCACTTCCGTCACGAACGCATGGGCCATCAGCTTCCGGGCCTCGGCATCGCTCACCCCGCGGGAACGGAGGTAGAAGAGCGCCTGCTCATCCATGCGGCCGATGGTGCAACCGTGGCTGCACTTCACGTCATCGGCGTAGATCTCCAGCTCGGGCTTGGAGTACACGCGGGCATCGTCGCCTTGCAGTATGTTGGCGTTGCGCTGGTAGGCCAAGGTGCGCTGGGCGTCCTGTTTCACGTACACCTTGCCATTGAACACGCCCGTGGCGTTGCCTGCCACGATGCCTTTGTAGAGTTCGTCACTGGTGCAGTGGGGCACGTTGTGCCCGATGTAGCTGTGGTTGTCGCAATGCGCGTCGCCGTCCAGCAGGTATGCGCCATGGAGTTCGGCATGGGCACCGGGGCCCCGGAGTTGCACCTGCAGGTCGTTGCGCACAAGCGTGCCGTACAACGTGGTGGTGTCCACGCTGAACCGCCCGCTGGCCGCCACCTCCACGCAGTCCATGCCGATGTCCGCCGGGCCTGCGGCTTCGTTCTGCAGCAGGTGCAAGGTCAATTCCGCGCCTTCGCCCACCATGGATTCGCGGACACCGTTGACCAGGGATGCAGCGGTGTTGCCCACGGCGATGTGCTCATCGACCACTTCCACCTTGGCCCCTTCGTGCAGCATGAAGAGGTCGCGCGGTTGGATGAGCATGGAAGTGGCGCTGCCCATTCCGGCCGTGATGCGCAGGATGTGCACCGGCCGCGATGCGCAGGCTCCCTTGGTGGCCAGGATGATCAGGCCGTCCGTGGGCGCGGCTGTGTTCATCGCGGTGAAGAGGCGGTCGCCGATGGGCGCGATCCTGCCGTAGTTGGCCTTCAGCGGGCCGTGTGAAAGGTGGTGCCGGATGCTGTCGATCACCACGCCTTTGTCGGCCTTCAGGTCATCGCTCAGATCGGGCCGGAAATGGCCGTTGACGAACACCACGCGTGTGGCGGCGAAGGGCAATCGGGCGGGAAGCTCCACCCGTACCTGGCCGTCCGGCTTCACATAGGGTGTGTTGAACAGTTTGGCCACCGGGGTGTATTTCCATTGCTCGGTGCGGCGGCCTGGGATGGGCAGCTCCGCGGCGCGGGCAAGGGCATCCGCCGATCCGGGCCAGCTGTTTGCATCCAACAAGGAAAGCACCGCCGCCCTCGGGTCCACGGCGGTTCCCATCATCATCTGATCGTCTGATTTCCTGATCATCTGATCTGCCATCACACGTGTTCCTTCACCCAATCGTACCCCTTCTCCTCCAGTTCCAGCGCCAATTCCTTCGGTCCGCTCCGGATGATGCGGCCATCGGCCATGACGTGGACCACGTCGGGCACGATGTAATCCAGCAGGCGCTGGTAGTGCGTTACCACCATAAAGGCGTTGTCCTTGCCGCGCAGCTTGTTCACGCCGCCCGCCACGATTCGCAGCGCGTCGATGTCCAGTCCGCTGTCGGTCTCGTCGAGGATGCCGAGCTTGGGTTCCAGCATGGCCATCTGGAAGATCTCGTTACGCTTCTTCTCACCCCCGCTGAAGCCCACGTTGAGGTTGCGGTTCATCAGGGCGGGGTCCATCTCCACGAGTTTGGCGCGTTCCCGCACCAGGGCCAGGAAGTCCTTTCCGCCGAGCTCCGCCTCCCTGTTGGCCTTGCGTTTTTCGTTCAGGGCGGTACGCAGGAAGTTCATGTTGCTCACCCCGGGGATCTCCACCGGGTATTGGAAGGCCAGGAAGAGACCCTTCCACGCGCGTTCCTCCGGTGCCAGCTCCAACAGGTCCTCACCGAGGTAGCTCACGCTTCCTGCGGTGACCTCGTATTCCTCGCGGCCCGCCAACACGTTGGCCAAGGTGCTCTTGCCGCTGCCGTTGGGGCCCATGATGGCGTGCACCTCGCCGGCCTTTACTTCCAGGTTGAGGCCCTTGAGGATGTCCTTGTCGCCAATGCGGGCCTGGAGTCCGTTGATCTTCAGCATGTTCAGGTGGGATTGATCGATGCGCCGCTTATTTAGATTGATTCTAATTTGAAATGCGCCCGCAAAGGTAACCCCAATCAACCGGGTCACAAGCGCGCATTGATCCCCCGGCACCTGGCCCGTAGGCGGTCTGCTGCCTTGCCGACCTTTGCCCCATGGAAGACAGGAAGGAGGATTGGGCGCCGATACGCCAACACTACCCGGGGCTGGCCGGCCAAACCTATTTGGACACCGGCTCCATGGGGCTGATGGCACGCTCCACCATGGAAGCGGCAAGCGCGGAGCAGGAGCGCTTGGGCCAAGCGGGCTCCACACGCGGCATCCATTGGATGATGGAGGGATTTCCGCAGATCGCGGGGGAAGTGGCCGCACACATCGGCGGCCATGCGGCGGGCACCGTGCTGTTCCAAAGTTTTACGGCGGGGCTTTCCCGCATCGCCCCCCTGCTTAAGCACCGGCCCAAAGTGCTGCTGGTGGGCGGAGATTACCCTACGCTGCACGGGCCTTTCCGGTGGAACGGCTTTGAAGTGGCGATGGTGCACCCCGCTGCGGACGGCAGCATTTCCGTGGAACTATTGGCAGCGGCCTTGGAGCGCGAACGTCCGCAGCTCGTGGGCATCAGCCAGGTGCAATGGGGCACGGGTTCCACCATCGACCTCAAGGCCTTCGGGGAGCTATGCAGTGCGCATGGGGCCTGGTCCATTGTGGACATCACGCAAAGCTGGTGCTGTGTACCGGTGGACCTGCGCACATCACCGATCGACATCATCGGCGGCAGCGGCTACAAATGGCCCCTGGCCGGGTTCGGCAACGGCTTCTTCCACCTCTCCGCCGAGGTGCGATCCGAGTTGTCCGCCCGCAACGGCTTCGATCCGGTAAAGGTCCTTTCCGAAGGCCATTTGGACCCCGTTGCGCAGGTGCGCCTGCGCGACGCGCTGAAGCGCCATGCGGCCATGGGCGCGGAAAGCGTGTGGGCCCGGGTGCGGGAACTGGGCCAATACGCGGTACAGCGCTTCGATCGGGCCGGCATCCGGGTCCTCCATGGCCGTGATCCAGCCACACGCGCGGGGATCTTGATCCTGGAAGGCGGAGCCGACCGGTTGGACTTGCTCAAGGCGGCCGGCATGCCGGCCCAGCTGCGCGGCGCAGGCATCCGCATCGGGGTCCACTTCTACAATGAGGAGGCGGAGATCGACCGGATGGTGGCGGTATTGGCCGGGGCGGAATGACAACCCACTACCGGTCAAAGCGCCATGCCGGGATGTACCGGTCCTTTCCGGATCACACGGTTTGCAGGGCCTGTTCCAGGTCGGCTATGAGGTCCTGGGGGTGCTCCACGCCCACGCTCAGCCGCACCAATCCGCCAGTGATGCCCAGTTTCTCGCGTTCGGCGGGGTCCACGCCCACGTGCGTCATGGTGGCCGGATGTTCGGCCAGGGATTCGGTGCTGCCCAGGCTCACGGCCAGCTTCACCAGTTTCAGGGCGTTGAGGAAGCGGAAAGCCTCGGGTTCCCCGCCATGCACATCGAACGAGAGCATGGCACCTGCGCTGTGGCATTGGCCCTTGAAGATGGCCTGCTGCGCGGGGTCTTCCAAGAAGCCGAGGTAGTGCACCTTCTTGACCTTGGGGTGCTGCTTGAGGAAGGCCGCCACCTCCGCCGCACCGCGGGCCTGCGTCTCCATGCGTGGCTTGAGCGTTTCCAGGCTGCGCAGCAGAAGCCAGCCGGTCCACGGGCCTGCCATGCAGCCCAGGAAGGAGCGCAACCCCTTCACGCGGGCCATGAGTTCCTTGCTGCCCAGGCAGGCCCCTGCGATCACGTCGCTGTGGCCGCCGATGTATTTGGTGGCCGAATACAGCACCAGGTCGGCACCCTGCTTCATGGGGTGCTGCCATAGCGGCCCCATGTAGGTATTGTCCACGGCCAGCAGAACCGGTTTGCCAGCCGTGCTGAACTGTTTGGCCACGCGGCTGCATGCGGCGATATCGATGAGGATGTTGGTGGGGTTCGCAGGGGTCTCCACGTACACCATCCTCAGGCGGTCGGCCTTTCCGCTCTTGCGCACGATCTCCTCCAAGCGGTCCTGTTCCCACGGGTAGAAGCCCAGCACCTCCACGCCGAAGCGGGTGAGGATGTGCTTGATGAAATGGTCCGTGCCGCCATAGATGGGGTTGCTGAACAGCAGCAGGTCACCGGGCGAGAGGAACTCCAGCAGCACGGTGGTGATGGCGCTCATGCCGCTCTCGAACACGGCGCAATCACCGGCTTCTTCCCACAGGCCGAGGCGGTCCTCCAGGATCTCCAGGTCGGGGTTGTTCAGCCGGCTGTAGATGAGCCCAAGCTCCTCTCCCTCGCTTCTTTCCCGCAGGCCATAGGCCACCTCGAAGAATGCCTTGCCGTCCTCGGCCTTTTGGAACACGAAAGTGCTGGTTTGGAAGATGGGGCATTTCACGGCGCCTTGGCTGAGCTCGGGCTTGTATCCGTAGCTCATCATCAGGCTTTCGGGGCGGAGCTTGTTGTGGTCCATGGCGCGAAGCTACCCGATCACGGGGGGATGGCGCGCTGATGCCCGTCACCCGCAGGATGCTCAAGGTTGTTTCCCCACGCCCTGCACGGCATCCATCGCGTTCTTCACCCACTTGGTCTCACCCAGCGCGGGTACGATCAGCGGTGCGAATGCCCGCAGGGGGGTGAACAGCGTGGAACCGATCAAGGCATCGCCGGAGACCAGGCTGGAGGTGCGGGCATGGGCGGAGAGCATGTTCAGTACCACGCTGAGCATGAACGCCGCGCGCAAGGCACCGAAGAGCAGCCCGGCCACCTTGTTCGGCAGGGCCAGCATGGCCAGGTCCAAGGCCTTGGTGAGGGCCTTGGCCAAGAGGTGCACCACCAAGAGGACCCCGATGAAGGTGACCAGGAAGGAGATGACCTCTTTCCGGGGGTCCAGGCCGATCCACTCCGCCACGCTGGCATTGTAGCGCACCGCCACCCAAATGCCCAGTACCAAGGCCAGCAAAGAGGCCACCTCCACCACGAAGCCCCGAAAGAATCCCTGCACGGCGGCGGCCACCAGCACGGCCACCAACAACCAGTCCAACCAGTTCATGGGTGCAAGTGTACGGCCCCTGTCCGGCGCACCTGGCCGGGCCCCTGCGCCACCGGCTTCCCGGCATCTACCTTCGCGCCCTTGATGGACCTGGTCTTCGACAAACGGTGGCGCGACCTGATGAAGCGCATGGAGGACCGGTTCGGCATGCCGATGGACCTCGACGCGATGCTCTTCCTGATCGGTGTGCAGGAACTGGGGCAGGGCGCCCGCGACTTCAAGAAGGACGAGAAGGTGAACCTGATGCACATCGCCGTTTCGGTGGTGCTCCTGCCCTACGGCTACTACAAGGAGCTGGGGCGCGATGCCGACGGATGGCCCCATTTCGAGCGTGCCAAGGAGTTGCCGCCATTGAACGGCAAGGAGCAGGAACGGCTGATCAAGGAATCCGTGCTGCACTACTTCGGGGAAGATTGAGCACGGCCCTCCGCTCTTGGGTGAAAGCCCTGCGGGCTCAGATCACCAGCCGCACCCCGCCCAGTTCCGCAATGCGGTAAGGGAAGCGGTTGCCCGGCGAGCCGATGAACATGAAGTTGACGGGGATGTTCCATTCCGCGCTCAGCCGCTGTACCAGCTCGGGGCCGAAAACGCCTTGGAGCTGCACGAACTCCACGTCCAGTGTGTCGTACGCCTTGTCCAGCACCTGCACTTCGTGCAGGAATTCCTCCTTCACCTGCTCATCGCCCTTGAGCACGGTGACGATCTTGAGCTTGCGGGTGATCTCGTTCTCCACAACATACATCATCACCTTGTTGATCACCGAGAGGTCGTCGCCCTTGGTGAAGTACACGAACTCCTGGCGGTTGAGGCTGCGGATGGTCTTGGAGAGGGTGAAACGCCCCAACACCGCCAGGCCGGGCATGCTCTCCACGAAGCCGCCCGTCCAGAGCATCAGATACTCCAGAATGACCTTTCGGTTCAGCAGGAAGGCGATCACCAGCATGAACGGCACGAAATACTGCAGGAACACCACCAGGAACCCGGGTTCCAGCTTCACGTTGCCGTAAAGCGCGGCCAACACGCCGAAGAGCGCAACGGACACCACGGCGGTGGAGGCCGTCTCGGGCCGCGGCAGCCGTGCGCGTTTGATCTTCAGCATGAAATTGCCCAGGGCGAAATAGGCCATCACCGTGAGGAAGGAGATGGTGTACACGCCGGCCAGCGCGTCCACCTTGGCCTTGGTGATCAACAGCACCGATAGGCACAGCAGGAAGAACAGGATGATGATCCGCGGGGAGCTGCCACGCTTGGTCTCCTTGAGCAGGAACTGCGGCAGGATGCGGTCCAGGGTCATGCGCTTGATCAGGCCGGTGACGCCCACGTAGCTGGTGAGCACCGCGCCACAAAGCACCACCACGGCATCGATGCCGATCACCGTGGCCAGCCACCGCCCGCCGATCTCCAGGCCCATGAACGACAACATGGCCTCGCTGTTGCCCGCGATGGTGGCCATGGGCAGCACCATCAGGCCCGTGATGGCGATCAGCGGGTTGAGCACGCTCACGGCCACCCACATGTTGCGCAGGGTTTTCGGGAACACGCCGTGCTGCTGCTCCTCCACGTAGTTGGCCGAACTCTCGAAGCCGGTGACCCCCAGCATGGCCGTGCTGAAGCCCAGGAAGATCGCCGTGGCCATGCCGTAGCCCCCAGGCAAAGGCGTGTGCCAATTGAAACTGAACACGGAGAACCCGTGGGTGGCCACATACCAGGCCCCGCCCAGGATCAGCAGCAGCATCGCCGCCAGGTGGGCAATGAATATCACCACCGCCACCGAGGCCGATTCGGTGATCCCCGCGATGCTCAACAGCATGAACAACAGCAACACCCCGATGGTACTGAGCAGGATGGGCCATGACGGCACCAGCGCATGCAGGTAGTGCATGGCCGTGGTGCCGCTGAGCACCGCCGTGGCCATGTAGCTCAGGATGGTGAGGGTGGCCGCAATGCTCGCATTGTACTTGTTGGTGGTGTTCAGCAACACGTTATAGGCCCCGCCGTTCAGGGGCAAGGCGCCCACCACTTCACCATACACCTTGCGGAAGAGGAAGAGCACACCCGCCACCAGCAACAGCGCCGGCACGGCCCACACGCCCGCATGGCCGATGGCGATGGAGCTCACATACAGGCAACTGCTGGTAATGTCGTTACCGGCAATGGCCGTGGCGGCCAACGGGCCAAGCTTCTTGGGGGCATGTGCCATGGGACGCGCGGATCAGGGTAGCCCGCAAATCAAAGGCCCGATCCCGGAAGTTCCATGGCGGCGAACGCGGAAAACGAAGGGCGGCACCCGTGAGGGCGCCGCCCCGCCGCGGCATTTCCACCAAAACGCCACGGACCAGCGGTACAGGACCGCTGTTGCCGTTTGGCCTTCCGCCGACCCCCGGTTTGTGGAGACCGGCACTATCCATGGTGGTTGTAGCGAAAGGTGTTCCAACCGTTCATTTTGACGAATCCCAACCACTGCCTGCTTGGTGGCCAAGACATTAGAAAAAGGCGTGCCCCGCCGGTGCCCTGGCGGCACGGGGAAAACCTTCCCCGCTTGTTGCCCGATCGGGAAGGTGCCATCTTTGGGGCGCACCGGCCAACGGCCACCCCGCATGCCAACCCCCTAGTGCCAGATCGGACATACCTCCCAATGGACTACTACAAAACGCTGGGCATCGACCGTACCGCCTCCACGGAACAGATCAAGAAGGCCTACCGTAAGCTGGCGCGCAAGCACCACCCGGACCTCAATCCCAACAACAAGGAAGCGGAGCGGCGCTTCAAGGAGATCAACGAGGCCAACGAGGTGCTCAGCGATCCGGAGAGCCGCAAGAAGTACGACCAGTACGGCGACCAGTGGAAGCACGCCGATCAGATCGAGGCACAGCAGCGCGAGCGGGCTTCCGCAGGGAGTGGACCCTTCCGCAGTGGTGAACAGTTCCAAGGCGGCGCTGGTGGTTTCGGCAGCGGCGGGGAACAGGACCTCAACGACATCTTCGGCTCCATGTTCGGCGGTGCCCGCAACCAGATGCGCTTCCGCGGACAGGACTACCAGGCCGAGCTGCGGATGGAATTGCGCGATGCCGCCATCACCGAAAAGCGCACGCTCACGGTGAACGGCAAGCAGATCCGCCTCACCATTCCCGCAGGCGTGGAAAACGGGCAGACCATCCGCATCAAGGGCCACGGTGGGCCGGGCATGAACGGCGGGCCAGCAGGCGACCTGCTCCTTACTTTCAACATCGGCAACGATCCCGTGTTCAAGCGCGAAGGCAGCAACCTCTACCACACCGTGGACCTTCCCCTGTACACCGCCGTGCTGGGCGGCGAGCTGATGGTGCCCACGCTCGACGGCCAAGTAAAGGTGACCGTGAAACCGGAAACACAGAACAGCACCGTGGTGCGGCTCAAAGGGAAAGGCTTTCCGGTGTACAAGAAGGAGGGCCAGTTCGGCGACCTCTTTGTGACCTACGCCGTGAAGGTGCCCACGAACCTTTCCGAAAAACAGAAGGCCTTGTTCAAGGAACTGCAAAACGCATGAATGCCATGGCACACGAGGAACTCATCCCCATCGAGGTGTTTTGCACCACCTGCCATGTGGAGACCACATTGATCGACACGTTGGAGGAAAGCGGCTTGGTGGAGATTACCGTGGTGGAACAGCACCGCTACATCGCCGTGGAGCAGCTGGACCGCGCGGAGAAGATGGTACGCCTGCACGAAGACCTCGGCATCAACGTGGAAGGCTTGGAAGCCATCGAACACTTGTTGGCGCGGATGGACGCCATGCAGGATGAGATGCGGCAATTGCGCAACCGGTTGCGGCGCTTCGGGGAAACGGACTGAATGGGGAGCGGGAAGCCATTTCCGACAGCCCTGCGATCCGCATTGAAGTCCCCTTGCAATCGTACAAAGACCCCTCTTCACACCCGCGCCACCACCTTCAGCTCAATGGCGATCGGCGTGGGCAGGCAGTTGATCTCCACCGTGGTGCGGCAGGGTGGATCATTCTCAAAATATTCCTTCCACAACCGGTTGTACGTGGCGAAATCGTCCTTCATGTTGGTGAGGAACACGGTGACGTCCACGATCTTTTCCCACGAGGAACCGGCGTCCTCCAGGATCCACCGCACGTTCTGGAACACGCTGCGCACTTGGGTTTCGATGTCGTAGCTGAGGATGTTGCCCTCGGCATCCAGCTCCACGCCGGGGATCTGCTTGGTGCCGCGTGACCGCGGTCCTACACCGCTAAGGAAAAGCAGCTCGCCCACGCGGCGGGCATGCGGGTAGTGGCC
>JAGPDT010000003.1 GCA_018057455.1 Flavobacteriales bacterium
CCCTCCGTCTTCACCATCGACGTCGAAGAATACTTCCACATCCTCGACGTGCCCTCCACGCCGCCCTTGAGCGAGTGGGCTGCGTTGCCCTCCCGCGTGGAAGCCAGCTTCCGCAGCATGCTGGAGGTGTTCGCCGAAAAGAAGGTGCGCACCACGCTCTTCTTTCTGGCCTGGGTGGCCGAGCGCTACCCGCACTTGGTGAAGGAGGCCGTGGCGGGCGGGCACGAGATCGCCTCGCACGGCTACGCCCACGAGCTGGTGTACAAGCAGGACCGCGCCACCTTCCTCGCCGACATCACCAAGGCGAAGGACATCATTGAACAGGCCGCAGGTACCGCCGTCAGAGGCTACCGCGCACCGGGCTTTTCGGTCACCAAGGAAACGCCTTGGTTCTTCGATGCGGTGGCCGAGGCGGGCTACCGGTACGACAGTTCCATCTTCCCCGGCGAGCGCGGCCACGGCGGGCTTCCGGGGGCCAAGGCCGTTCCTCACATCGTTCCAACAGCACATGGCGACCTGGTGGAATTCCCCATTTCGCTTTCCTCTGTGTTCGGCAAGCCGATGTACTTCTTCGGCGGCGGCTACCTGCGCTTCTTCCCATACCCCCTGATCCGTTCCAAGGCGAAAAGCGTGCTGGCGGAAAAGCGTCCGGTGGTGTTCTACCTGCATCCGCGCGAGGTGGACCCCGGCCATCCGCGCTTGGCCATGAGCACCAAGCGCCGCTTCATGACCTACCACAACTTGCGCAGCACCATGCCCAAGCTGCGCAGGCTCTGCGAAGACCTGCCGATGACCACCTTTGCGGACCTGCTGGGGTCCGGCATCGGGCCGGCGGAACGGCGTGTGGCATGAAGAAAGTCCTTTTCCTGTATTCGGAGATCTCCCCGTACCTGATGTCAGGTGTGGAGCGCTTGGCATTGGACCATGGCGCGGAAGTACACATCGTTCGTTGGCCCGTCAATCCCGAGGCACCATTCAAGTTCAAGGCCGTTCCGGGGGTCACATTCCACGAGCGCCCGGACGTTGATGCCGATGCGCTGCGGCGGTTTGCGGCGGCGCTGCAGCCCGATATCGTGTTGACCAGCGGTTGGATCGACAAGGCGTACTTGCGGGTGTGCCGTGATGCGCGCAAACGCGGCATTCCCACCGTGATGTGCAGCGATCCCTCCTGGCGGGGCACCCTGCGGCAGCGCATGGCGGTGGTGGCCGCGAAGTACTGGCTGCCACGCACCTTCAGCCACGCGTGGGTGCCCGGCCCGCCCCAAGCGGAATATGCGGTGAGGCTGGGCATCAAGCGCGAACGGATCAAGCATGGATTCTACACCGCGGACACCGCGCGGTTCGCCGCCATGGCCGAGGCATTCCAGGCGGAAAAGGCGGCCAAATACCCGCACCGTTTCCTCTTCGTGGCCCGGTACATCGGCCTTAAAGGCCACCAGTACACGCTGGATGCGTTCATTGAACTCTGCGAGGCGGGCGAGGCAGGCGATTGGGAGGTGTGGTGCATCGGCACCGGCGAACTGCAGGGCAAAGTGCCGGAGCATCCCCGGATCAAGCATGTGGGATTCGTGCAGTCCGGCGATATGGGGGCGTACATCGGGCAATGCGGCGCTTCCATCCTGGCCAGCATGTACGAGGCCTGGGGCGTGGTGGTGCACGAGCATGCCGCGGCAGGCCTGCCGCTGTTGCTCAGCGATGCCGTGGGTGCGCGCCACAAGTTCCTGCAGGAAGGCCGCAATGGCTGGCGCTTCAAGGCGGGGGATAAGGACAACCTCAAGGAGGCCTTCCGCAAGATGATCGCCGCGGACGATGACGAGCTGCGGAGCATGGGCCGCACCAGCGCCGGGCTTGGCGCTTCGTGGGGGCCGGGGCCATGGGCACGGACCGTGCTGGAGATCATCGCTGAACGCCATGCCTAAGCCGCGCGTGCTCGTGTTCATCGATTGGTATGCGCCAGGCTACAAGGCGGGCGGGCCGGTGCGCAGCTTGGTGAACCTGGTGGACCACCTGCGCGACCGCATCCAGTTCCACGTGGTGACCCGCAACACGGACTACACGGAAACCACGCCATACCCGGGCATCACGCCGGATTGCTGGACCACCTTGCCCGGCGGCGAAAAGGTGTGGTATGCCTCGCAGGCAGGCATTTCACGCAAGGTGTGGAAGCACATCCTCAGCGAAACCGGCTGCGACACGGTCTACATCAATGGTATCTACTCCCGGTGGTTCAGCATTGCGCCCCTGTGGCTCTCACGGAATATGGACGTGCGGCGAATCGTGGCCGTGCGCGGCATGTTGGCCAGCGGTGCCCTGCAGCACGGCGCGTTGAAAAAGCTGCTCTTCCTTTCCGTCGCCCGGATGCTGGACCTGTACAAGGGCGTGGGCTTCCAAGCCACCAATGAGGAAGAAGCCAAGGACATCCGGCTGCACATCCTCAAGCATACGGAGGTGGTGGTGGTCCCGAATTTGTCCCGGAAGGCGGCGGCCCAAGTGAAGCCGATCGTGAAGGAAGCCGGGGCCGTGAAACTGGTGAGCGTGGCGCGCATCGCGGTGGAGAAGAACACGCTGTGGGCCATTGAAAGCTTGCGGCAAGTGAAGGGCCATGTGCGATTCAACCTGTACGGGCCGGTCTACGACGAAGCGTATTGGGCCAAGTGCCAAGCCGCCATCGCGGCGTTGCCCGCGCATGTGGAAGTGAACCATGCGGGCACCCTTCCACCGGAAGATGTACCGGAAGTGCTGGCGGAACATCACGCGCTCTTCATGCCCAGCGCGGGGGAAAACTTCGGGCACACCATGCTGGAAGCGCTTTCAGCAGGGCGGCCCTTGCTGATCAGCGACCGCACGCCCTGGCGCGGGTTGGAACAGGACCACGCGGGCTGGGACCTGCCGTTGGACCGGCCGGCAGGTTTCACGGAAGCCGTGGAGTGCTTGTGCGCGATGGACCAGGCGGAGTACGACCGGTGGATGGCGGGTGCACATGAACGCGGGAAGCGATGCTTGGAGAACATGGCACCGATGGAAGCGAGCTTTGGGATGTTCATTGGTTAAGCAGGAGGCCGTTCATAATAATGGGGCGTGGTTGCCCAGGGCTGTTGCCCTTAATGTCTTGTCGGATATGGGCTTTGTGCGACCGCCTTCGGGGTCGAACCTCCATTGGTCGAGAGAGTCCAACGCTCTGTGACCCCGTTGGGGTCACCTCCTGAGATGTCAACGGTGACCCCGAAGCGGGTCACACAACGTAGCATAACCGTACCCTGAAGGAAGGCGACCCTGAAGGGCGTCGCACAGCATGATCTCATCAACATCGAGAAGAGGGCGCGATACCCTTGCGCGGCGCCGCCTACGTAATACAGGGTACGTACATTTGCCATACCATGAAAACCAAGCTCACCCTAAGCATAGACCGGAGAAAGGTGGCCAAGCTGCGCCGGGCCAGTGTGCGGAAGGGCACCAGCATCAGCCAACTGGTGGAGAACATGGCGGAGCACATCGATGTTCAGCCCGAAGAAGGAGAGTCCAACATTTTGAAATGGAAGGGATTTTGGGCCAAGCAGATCGCGGCATCCGAGTTCGAGGCCGATGACCGGGGCGGAGCGGAATTGCGCAAGACATTGGCCTATCAACGGTTGAAGAAGGAAAAACAAAAGCGGGCATGAAGCGCCTGTTCATCGATGCCAACATCCTGCTGGACGCCATCCTGGAACGGCCCCATGACCCGGACGAGGCCATGGAACTTCTTGCCCTAGGCGAACGGCGCCAAGTGCGTTTGGTTACCACTGCGATCAGTATCGGGGTCGTACTGTTCAACTTGCAAAGGAATGTTGGTGGCAAAAAGGGATTGCGCTTGGCGAATGCCAGGAAAACGTTGATGGACTTGCTGGCTTGTTTGGAGGTAGTGCCATTGGATGCAGCTCATTTCCTGCAAAGCGCGACCAGCACCTTCGGGGACATTGAGGATGGCGCACAGTACTTCGCAGCTTCAGCGGCTGGGCCTTTGCAAGGTGTGATCACCCGGGATACCGCTGATTTCAAAGGTCATGTGTCCGTAAGCCTGTTCAACGCCAAAGAAGCCCTTGCTTTTCTGAAGCGCGATAGATTGAAGAAGTGATCGCCGTAGGCGGCTAAGGCAGGTCAATATTGGTATCTGGCCGGCAGGAGCGCATGAACGCAGTGAAGCGTTACTTGGAAGATTCCGCGCCGGTGGAGGCGAGCTTGGGCATGCTTGGGGAATGAATTCAGGGCCCAACACATCAGATCCCATTGATATGGCGGTGGGCGATTCAAGAATTGCATAGCTTTGCAAGTACCCATCAAGATGGTAAGCGTGATCAACAAGGAGACGACCAAGAAGGAGTTGGCGGCCATGCTTAAGCGCATGCGTGATAGGCAGAGAAAGCGCCGCGCTGCGAAATTGATGGCACTCTGTGGATCGGCACCTCTGCACACGGACCCCGTTGGGTTCCAGCGCGCATTACAGGATGAATAGCGGGTTCGTCCTTGATACCAACATCTTACCGTATTCGCTCGCCGGAGATAGGTCGATCACGAGGACCTTGGCCGAAGAGGAACTGTTCATTTCGGCCATGACCAGAATGGAGGCATTGGTCTATCATGGGGCGGATGTGAAGTATTTGCCCAAGGTGAAAGGGATTTTTGAGGAATGCACCGTAGTGGAGATCAGTCGAGCCATCCAAGACTTGGCGGTGGAGATCAGGATAGCCTACAAGCTAAAGCTGCCCGATGCGGTCATCGCAACAACCGCTGTGTTTTGGACAGACCTTTGCTCACCGCTGATGAAGCATGTTCCAGGGCCAAGGAAATGGTGGAGGTGGTATGGTACAAGCGCAAGTGACCTGCCACATTTCATTGCTCTATGAGCCGGGCATAGGATTGAGTGGAATCCGAGAAGATCAGTGATGACCACCACCCGCCCCCGCGCCGACCTCGGCCGTTTCAGCAGCGCCGGCTTCCCCTTGGGCGCCGGTTTCATCAAGCGCACGCTCTGGTACTTCACCAATGCGCTGTTCTTCATCAACCCGCTGTTCCCGTTCCGCCGTCCCAAGCCGATGCTGCTGCGGCTCTTCGGCGCCAAGGTGGGCAAGGGCGTAGTGATCCATCCGGGCGTCAACATCAAGTTCCCGTGGAAACTCACCATCGGCGACCATGTGTGGATCGGCCAGCGCGCCTGGTTGGACAACATCGACCAGCTCACCATCCACAGCAACGTGGTGATCAGCCAAGGGGCCAAGCTCATCCTCGGCAGCCATGACTACAAGAAGCCAGACTATCCCACGCTCGCAGGGCCGGTGGTGCTGGAAGAAGGCAGTTGGGTGGGCGCCGGCGCACTGGTACTTGGCGGGGTCACCCTCAAGAGCCACGCCTTGCTGGCCGCGGGCAGCGTAACGGGCAAGAACCTAAAGGCCTACACCATCTATCGCGGCAACCCGGCCGTGCCGGTGAAGGAGCGCCTGATGGAGGGGGAACAAGCCTTGGGGCCCACGGCGGAAACCACCGAAGGCACGCCTGCATGAAAGTCAGCGTGATCACCGTGTGCTACAACGCCGCTGCGGAGATCGATGAGACCATCCGCAGCGTGCTGGTGCAGGACCACCCGGACATCGAGCACATCGTGATCGATGGCGGCAGCTCCGACGGCACGCAGGAGCGGATCCAACGCTACCAGGAATGCCTCGCGCATTGCGTAAGCGAACCCGACCAGGGTGTGTACGATGCCATGAACAAGGGCCTGCGCCTGGCCACCGGAGAGGTGGTGGCCTTCGTGAACGCCGGCGACCTGATGGCCACCCGCAATACGGTCTCGTACATGGTGAAGGCCTTCCAAGACCACGATGCCGAGGTGATGTACGGTGATGCGTTGATGGTGGACCCCGGCGACATCACCAGGGTGAAGCGCTTCTGGAAAGGTGGGGCATACGCAAGGGAACAATTCCGCAAGGGCTGGATGCCGCCGCACCTGGGCACGTACATCCGCAAGCGTGCATACGACCGGTTCGGCCCGTTCAATACGGAGCTGAAGGTGAGCGCGGACTACGAGCTGATGTTCCGGTTCCTGTACAAGCACCGGCTGCCGGCACGGTACGTGCCCAAGGTGCTGGTGCGCTTCCGGCTCGGCGGGGTGAGCAACCGATCGCTGGGCCACATCTGGCGCGCCAATCTGGAGGTGTACAAGGCCTGGCGCATCAATGGGGAACGGGTTTCACCGCTGATCGTGCTGCGCAAGCCCTTGCGCAAGCTGGGGCAAATGCTCCGGCGGGGGCCCGCCGAATTGTGACAAGCGGCGGACAGCCCGCCTTTCCTGCATGTACATTTAGCGCGGTGGCGGCCGTGGCCCTCACCGCCTAACCTGCAATCCAAGAACATGAAACTACGTACAGGCCTGTCCATGGTGCTCATCGCGGTGGCCGCCACCGCCGGGGCACAGAAGAAATACACCTTCGTATCGGTGCCCAATGACCCGATGCAGGTACGGATCTATACGCTGGACAACGGGCTCAAGGTCTACCTGTCCAAGAACGACGACGAGCCGCGCATCCAGACCAACATCGCCGTGCGCGCCGGCAGCAAGAACGACCCGTCAGACGCCACCGGCCTCGCCCATTACCTGGAGCACATGCTCTTCAAGGGCACGCATCGGATCGCCACGCAGGACTGGGCCACCGAAAGCGCCTTCCTCAAACAGATCTCCGACCTCTATGAGCAGCGCCGCACGGTGACCGATGAGCTGGAACGCGCCCGGATCTACAACAGGATCGACAGCTTGAGCAACATCGCCGCCACGTATGCCGTGCCCAACGAGTACGACAAAATGATCTCCTCGCTGGGCGCCAAAGGCACCAACGCCTACACCAGCACCGAGCAGACCGTGTACATCAACGACATCCCCAGCAATGCGCAGGAGAAATGGATGATGATCGAATCGGTCCGCTTCCAGGAACTGGTGCTGCGCTTGTTCCACACCGAACTGGAAACGGTCTTCGAGGAGTTCAACCGCGGGCAGGACAACGACTACCGCAAGGCCGGCGAGGCCATGAACCGGGCCATGTACAAGAACCACCCCTACGGCACGCAGACCACCATTGGAACGGGTGAGCACCTGAAGAACCCCAGCATGGAGAAGATCCATCAGTACTTCAACGCCTACTATGTGCCCAACAACATGGCCGTCATCATGGCCGGCGACATCAACTACGACAGCACCATCGCCATGGTGGACAAATACTTCGGAAGCTGGAAGGCCAGGCCCGTGCCCGCCTTCACCTTCAAGCCCGAAGCACCCATTGCCAAGGCAGACACCCTGAGCGTGTACGGCCCCATGGCCGGTTGGGTCACCATGGGCTGGCGTTTCGCCGGTACCGGCACCAGCGACCCCATGATGCTCGAGCTCATCAGCGGCCTGATGAGCAATGGCCAGGCCGGCTTGATCGACCTGGACCTGATGCAACAGCAAAAGGTGCTCGAAGCCTATGCCTATTCCTCCGAGCAGGCCGACTTCTCGGAATTCAGCATGGGCGGCAACCCCAAGCAGGGGCAAACCTTGGAAGAGGTGCGCGCCTTGCTGCTCCAGGAGCTGGACAAGTTGAAGCAGGGCCAGTTTGAGGATTGGCTGCTCAAGGCCGTGGTGAACAACCAGCGCCAACAGCGCATCCGCTACTGGAACGAACGCAACAACATGCGGGCCTATGCGCTCACCGATGCCTTCGTGCTGCAGAAGGATTGGAAGAGCGTGGTGGACTACTACGACCGCATGGCCAAGATCACCAAGGCCGAAGTGATGGCCTTCGCCCAGGCCCGCTTCAAGGACAATAGCATCACCGTGTACAAGCGCACGGGCGAGGACAAGAACGCCTTCCACGTGGACAAGCCGAAGATCACCCCGCTGGAGATCAACCGCGAGGCCCAGAGTGAATGGTACAAGGAGTGGGCCGCCATTCCAGAGTCACGGCTCACGCCGCGCTTCGTGGACTTCAACACCGCCATCGTCCGCAAGAAGTTGGCCTCCGGCATTCCGTTGGCGGTGATCCCCAACACCAGCAACGACCTGTTCACGCTCACCCAGATCCTGGACCTGGGCAACTACAATGACCCCAAACTGAAGATGGCCGTGAACTACCTGCCCTACTTGGGCACGGCCACCATGAGTGCCGAAGACCTGAAGAAGGAGTTCTTCAAGCTGGGCCTGCAGTTCGACGTGTTCGCCGGCCAGGACCGCATGTACGTGTCGCTCTCCGGGCTGGAGGAGAGCCTGCCGCAAGGCCTCAAGCTCATGGAGGAACTGCTGGCCGGGCCGCAGCCCGATGCCGATGCCCTGGCCGAGCTGGTGAAGGATGAGCTGAAAGGCCGCAGCGACAATGTGAAGGACAAGAACAACATCCTCTTCGGAGGCATGTTGAACTACGCCCGCTACGGTGAACGTTCGCCGTTCCGCAACATCCTTTCCGCCGAACAGCTCAAGGCGGTTGCACCAGCGGAGCTGATCGCCCTCATCCAGGGCATCAACACCCATCAGCACCGGTTCTTCTACTATGGCAAGCGCACGCCGGAGGCCATGGTGGACCTGCTGAACAAAGGGCACAAGGTGCCTGCCACGCTGCAGGACTGGCCGCAGCCGCAACCTTATGTGGAGCTGCCCACGGACAAAAGCCAGGTGTACTATGTGAACTACGACATGGTGCAGACCGAGCTCATGCTCATGAGCAAGGATGAACCCTTCGATGCCGCCAACATGCCCTATGCATCGCTCTTCAACGAGTACTTCGGCTCGGGCCTGTCCAGCATCGTCTTCCAGGAGATCCGCGAAGGCAAGGCATTGGCCTATTCGGCCTACGCGGCCTATACCACGCCCGGCAAAAAGGATGAGTCCCATTACATCCGTGCCTATGTGGGCACGCAGTCCGACAAGCTGGGGCAGGCCGAAGCCGCATTGAGCGAGCTGATGAACAACATGCCCACCAACGAGCGCATGTTCCAAGGCAGCAAGGATGCAGCCCTCAAGCAGATCGAATCCAGCCGTACCACCAAGGAGGACATCTACTGGAGCTGGGAGTCGGCCCAGCGACGCGGCCTCAACGAGGATGTGAACCGGTTGATCTACCCCCAGATCCAGCAGAGCAGCATGGATGGCTTGGTGGCATTCTTCAAGGAGCACATCAAGGGCAAGCACTACACCTTCCTCGCCATCGGCAAGGAAGGTGCACTGGACCTGAAAGCCTTGGAAAAACTGGGCCCCGTGAAGCAACTGACCATCAAGGACCTCTTTGGCTACGACGGCACGGAGCAGTAGTTGGCATCTTGCACAGAACAAGAACGGCGGGCCATGGGCCCGCCGTTCTTGTTTCCACCGATCCGTTCAATGGCTCACCACCACCCGCAGGGGCTGCCAACCGTGGCCCTTGGATGCAAGAAGGTAATGGCCTTCGGCGAGACCGCGCACATTCAACGTCAAGGGGCCCGTTGCCGGAACCGTGCCGGTCATCGCTGGCCGCCCCAGCTGGTCCAGCAGGATCCATTCCCCTCCACGGGCCATGCCTTGGGGCCAAATCACGGCGAGTTGCCCACTGGCGGGGTTCGGCCGGGCTACGGGGCGGTCCATCACCGGTGTGCTGATGCCCGTGCCGATCCAGGGTTCGGAGATCGTTTGGCAAGGCTGTCCATAGTCCACGAACACGGTGTAGGGTCCGGCGGTGGTGGGTGAGATGCAGCTCCCGGTATCCACGGGCACGCCCGCCGAGTACCACTGCGTGGCACCGCCCACGGGACTGGCGCAAAGCTGGCCGCTGCCACCATCCACGATCAGCGGCTGCGTGTTCGGGGTGAAGGTCACGGGCACCTCCACGCCCACGTAGCTGATCATGTCCGGGCAGACCCCCGGGGCGCCCGAGGCCGAATAGGAGCCCGGCGTGGTGATGGTCAGCACCGGGGAGGTCTCCCCCGGGATCGGCACCCCGTTGTTGGTCCACACGATGTTTTCCGTGTAGGGCTGCCCAAGGGTGAGCGTGAGGATATCGCCTTCACAGAAATAGGGTTCACCGAAGGGCCCATAGGCATAGGGCTCATCCCCGCCGTGTATGAGGTAGGGCAGTAGGAACACCCAGCTGTCCACCAGTACGGAAGCGGAAGATTCGGTGCAGCCGGTCCATGTGGCCGATACCGTGAAGCTCGAGCCGGCATCGGCGTACTGCTCCACCTCCAGGGTTTGCCCGTTGGCACCGGCAATAGGGTTTCCATCCTTGTACCACTGGTAGGCATCGTACACCTGGGTGGCCAAAGTGGCACTCTCATTGGGGCAGAGGATCAGGTTGTCCGGTTCAATGGTGGGGGTGAATGGGCATTGCGCCAGGGTGGGCAACGCAGCAAGGCTCAATGCGAAGAGCAGGGTGTGGCGTGAAGGCATCTGTTCCGTTTTTCTGGTTGATCGGTCTGTTGGAACCAAGACACCGATTGGATGGAAATGTGTTGCCCCGCCGGGAAAAAAAGAGGATGCTTGCCTTGGCCTATCCGTCCACCAGGCGGAACGCGTCCCCATCGAACAGGCCGAGGTCGCTCATTTTCAAGTGCGGGATCACCAGTAGGGCCATGAAGCTCAGCGTCATGTACGGTGCGGTCAGCGTGCACCCCAATGCTTTGGCCTGGGCATCGATGCCGGCATAGTGCTTCGCCACCGCGTAGGCATCCGCATGGGTCATGATGCCCGCCACCGGCAGCGGCAGGATGTTGGTGGTGGCACCATCAGCAAGGCTCACGCCGCCGCGTGCCTCGATCACCAGGTTGATCGCCGTGCAGAGGTCTTCATCATTGGTGCCCACGGCCACGATGTTGTGGCTGTCATGGGCCACGCTGCCGGCAAGGGCCCCGCGCTCCAGACCAACGTTCTTGATCCAGCCGATCGCTGGTGGTGCGTCCGCATAGCGGTTCACCACGGCGATTTTCAGCAGGTCACGGTCGGTATCCGGCACAAAATGGCCGTTCTCCACCTTGCCCTGGACACGCTCCTTGCCGGTGATCAATTGGCCGTCCAGTGCGGTGATCACCAAGATGTCATCCTGCTGCGCAGCCACGGCGAAGTCCTGCGGCTGTTTGGCCGTGCAATTGAACCGGTTCGGTTGCCGCTCAGGAACGGAGGGGATCAGGCTTTGGCCATGTTCGGCCACCAGCTTCCCATCAAGGAAGGTTTGCCGCACGCGGAAGTTCACCAGGTCTTCAACAACGATCAGGTCGGCTGCATCGCCTTCGCGCAGCCTGCCGATGGGCAATTTGTAGTGTTCTACCGGGTTCACGCAGGCCGCACGCAGCACGTTGAACACGTCAATTCCCTTGGCCACGGCACGCGCGCAAAGCTGGTTGATGTGGCCCTCCACCAAGCTGTCCGGATGTTTGTCATCGCTGCAGAACATCATCTCGTCCGGGTGGTCGCGCAGCAAGCCGATCAGCGCCTCGAAATTCTTGGCCGCGCTGCCCTCGCGGATCAGGATCTTCATGCCGTGCCGCAGCTTGTCCATCGCTTCTTCCGCCGTGAAGCACTCATGGTCCGTGCTGATGCCTGCGGCGATGTAGCGCCGGGCTTCTTCACCGCGCAGGCCGGGCGCGTGGCCGTCCACCGGCTTTCCGAGGCGGTGCGCATGGGCGATCTTGGCCAGCACTTCGGCATCGCCGTGCAGCACGCCGGGGAAGTTCATCATCTCGCTCAGGTACAGGATCTCCGGCTTCTCCAGCAGGGTGCCCACTTGCGCTGCATCGATGGAGGCACCCGCTGTTTCAAACACCGTGGCAGGCACGCAGCTCGGTGCCCCGAAAAAGAAATGGAAGGGCGTTTTCTTACCGTTGGCGATCATGAATTCCACGCCTTCCACGCCGAGCACGTTGCCGATCTCGTGCGGGTCGCTCACCGTGGCCACCGTGCCGTGCAACACCGCCAGGCGCGCGAATTCACTGGGGATGAGCATGCTGCTTTCCACGTGGACATGCGCATCCACGAAACCGGGCAGGATGTAGCCCTCAACCGTGCGGGACAATGCTGCAATCCGCGCTATTCGGCCACCCTGGATGATGACCTGGGCCGGGAAGATGCGGCGCGATGGAATGTCCACGATGTTGCCTGTGATGGTGGTCGGCGCCATGGTGGCAAGGTAAGGTGATGGACAAGGAAGGGGTTGGCGCTTGCGGCCGCCAGGGTCCATGGGCCCGCAATGCCCTGCACGAATCGGATTCGATTCTCATGCCTGGCGCAAACGGATCACGCGCAGGGCGTGCAGCAGCCGGATCACCGGCCACGTGGGGTCGAACTCCCACCAGTGGGTGCCGAAGTTGGCCCGTGCGGCATGGGTGTGGTGGTTGTTGTGCAACCCTTCCCCCATCATGATCACGTCCAGTGGCATCAGGTTCTTGCTGGTGTTGTCCGTGGGGTGGTTCACATAGCCGTATTTGTGTGCAAACCAGTTGATGATCATGCCGTGCAAGGGGCCCATCACGAACTGCAGGGGCAGCAGCAGCCATTGCCACCAGACCGTGGCGAAGGCGGCATAGAACGCCGTGTAGAGCAGTCCCCAAGCTATGCGCGAGACCCAGCTTTCGCCGATCAACTCCATGGGTTTCCAATGCGGCAGGTCGCGGGTGAAGCGCGCCTCGCATGGCTTGGTGCCGTACAGCAGGCCGTTATACCAGCTTGCCGTTTTCCACATCATCTTGAAGGGGTTCTCATCGAACTTCGGCGAGTGCGGGTCCTGCGCGGTGTCCGCGTACACATGATGCGCGCGGTGCATCATGCCGTATACGGCGGGGTTCAGGTAGCTGCTGCCTTGGGCGAGCCAGGTGAACACATGAAAGGCCTTTTCCCAGAACGGGCTCATGCTGAACATGCGGTGCGCCGCATAGCGGTGCAGGTAGAAGGTCTGCACGAAGAGGGATAGATACCAGTGGAGAAGGAAGAAAAGCAGGATGGCCATTGGATGGGCGAAGGTACCGCCCCGGGCCGGCCATGGTGTTGGCGTGTTGGCGCAGGGTCAGGTCCTGGACAACGGAATGAACTTCAGATGGCCTTCGCACAGGGGTCATGCACCTGTTGTCGTTTTGCGGCATGAAAACACAACAGCACTTTCGTTCAGCACATCCCTGTCACGGGCCTGCTTGGTTGTTTGCCTGGATGGCGGTAATGGGCCTCCAGGGCCTTGCCCAAGGACAGGGCCTGGCCTTGCTCCCGCACCGGTCCGGTGAGCCGGCTTTCAGTACACCGGCGTTGGTGCACAGGCCGTCCCCTGTGGCCCCGAGCTTTACGGCGATCACCGATGATGGGGGCAACGGGGATGAATACACCAGTACCTCCCAATTGATCATTGCGTTGGAAAGCGACCGGCGACGTTCGATCACCGTGGAGGTGTTCAATGAACTAGGGCGCACCATGCGAAGTGCGGTGCTGACTGCATGGCCGGGCAGGAACGCCTTGGCACTGGATGTGGCCGGCCTGCACGAAGGCCGCTACGTGGCGGTGATGCAGGAGGGGGCCAGCGCAAGGGTGGTGCGCTTCCGCCGGTGAGGGGCCACCTTTCGCGGCAGAGTAGGGCCGGCCGGAAGGTCGGCTTTTTCATCTCCGCGCTTGGCTCAGCTGGCGAACATCTCCCGCACACGCTCGAAAAAGCCCCGGTCCTTGTTCGTGGGCTTGGGCTGCATGCCGGGGCTGTCGCGCAATTTCTCCAGGACCTTCCTTTCTTCCTTGCTCAGTTCGGTGGGGGTCCACACCATCACGTGCACGAAGAGGTCGCCGTGGCCGTGGCGGTTCACGCTGGGCAGGCCCTTGTGCTTGAGGCGGAGCACATGGTTGCACTGGGTGCCCGGTTCGATCTTCACCTTGGCCTTGCCTTGCACCAGGGGCACCTCCACGGTGGCCCCCAAGGTGGCGTCCACAATGGTGATGAACGCCTCGTAATGCAGGTTGTTGCCGTCGCGCTTGAGTTCGGGATGGTCTTCTTCCTCGATCACCACCAGCAGGTCGCCGGAGAGGCCGCCGGCAGGCGCTTCGTTGCCCAGCCCGCTGAGGTTGAGCTGCATGCCTTCCTCCACGCCGGCGGGGATCTTCACCGTTACCACGCTCTCTTCGCGCACCAGGCCGTTGGCGTCGCTGCCAGCCCCTCGCTTGCTTACCGTTTGCCCCATGCCGTTGCAGGTGGGGCAGGTGGTCACCGTTTGCATTTGCCCCAGGAAGGTGCTCTGCACCCGGTGTACTTGCCCGGCGCCTTTGCAGGTGGGGCAAGAGGCATACTCGGTGCCCTTGGCGCGCACGAGTTTCTGCAGCTTGAGTTGTTTTTCCGCTCCCTCGGCGATCTCGGCCAAGGTGAGCTTCATGCGTACGCGGAGGTTGCTGCCCTTCACTGTGCGGCGCTGGTGGCCACCGCCGCCGAATCCGCCGAATCCGCCCCCGGCGAAGGCGCCGCCGAAGATGTCGCCGAACTGCGAGAAGATGTCCTCCATGTTCATGCTCCCACCGCCACCGTGGAAACCGCCGCTGCCGGCACCGGCATGGCCGAAGCGGTCATAGCGGGCTTTCTTTTCAGCGTCGCCCAGGATCTCGTAGGCGTTGGCCGCCTCCTTGAAGCGGTCCTCGGCGGCATGGTCGCCGGGGTTTTTGTCCGGGTGGTATTTGATGGCCAGCTTGCGGTAGGCCTTCTTGATCTCTTCCGCACTGGCATTCCGGCCTACGCCCAACACCTCGTATGGGTCTCTCTTGCTCATCGCTCAATGGCTTCCCTGGGTTGGCATGTTCCCCTATTGGCCAACGACCACCTTGGCATAGCGCAGCACCTTGTCGTGGATCAGGTACCCGGTTTCAAGTACCTCCAGCACCTTGCCCTTCATGGATGGGTCGGGGGCGGCCACTTGGGTCACCGCATCGTGCAGATCGGGATCGAACGGCTGGCCTTTGGCATCCATGGCCTTCACGCCTTGGGCGGCCAAGGTGTTGAAGAACTTCTGCTGGATCAGGTCGAACCCTTGTTTCACCGCTTCCAGGTCGGTCACTTGGGCGTTGTGGGCCATTGCCCGTTCCATGTCGTCCAGCACCGGCAGAATGCGCTTGATCGTGTCGGCACCGGCGGTCATCAACAGGTCCATGCGCTCCTTGGCGGTGCGCTTGCGGAAGTTGTCGAATTCGGCGTGCAACCGCACGTATTTGTCATGCAGCGCATCATGCTCCACCTTGCGTGCGTCCAACTCGGCCCGCAGGCGGTCCAGTTCCCGGTCATCCAAGCCCGCGGCATCATGCGCGGTGTGTTCGGCGGATGCCTCGGCCGCCTTGCTCAAGGTTTCCTCGCTGGCCATGGGGGCCACTTCTTCCTGGGGACTGGCGTCCGGTCGTTCCGACATTGCCTTCGGTGATTTTCGAAATGGATTGCGCATGGGGCAAATTCAGTGCCTTCGACGCCAGGGCGCCATTGCGGCGCGAAGATGGGACAGATCGGCAGCATGCCGACCCGTCGCCGCCACAAAAGCAGCAATGCCGATCTCCGGTTTGGCTATGGCCGAGGTTTCACCTTGCGATCAACAGGCGTTGATGGCTTTCCTGTCCTTGGTCCACGATCCGTACCACATACAGACCATCCCGCCATGGGGAAAGGTCCATCTCCAACTGGTTGGTTCCTGCCACCACGGACTGTTGCTTTGCGTAAACGATCCGGCCCAGGGCATCGATCACATCAATGTGCACTTGGCCGTCCGTTTGGGCCCCGAAGCGAACGGTCAACGCATCGGCGGCCGGGTTGGGGAAGAGCTGCAGGCTGTTGTTGAAGACAACCGCCTGTGCAGCACCGGGCCCAACGGTCCGGAAGTCCACGGCCGAGGTGCTCACGCGCAGGGTATAGCAGACGTTGGGGTCGAAGGCGCCACCATAGCCCTTCACCCGGATGTGGTAGGTGCCCACCGTACTGCCGTTGTACACCACCGATTCGGCCGTGGTGCCACCATTGGTGCTGTTGCCGATCACAGTGCTGCCCCGTTTCACTTGCAGGTCATAATCCCCGGAGAGGCCGCTGAGGGTGACTTGGAAATTGGGTTGTGCCGAAGTGTTCTGGAATTTGAACCAATCCACGTCCTTTTTTACCCCAATCAGGGCATGGACGTCCGTATTGGTGGTAATCCATTGTGCGGTGTTCTTCGAATTGTTGGATTCATAATTGTCCGAACAGACGCTCAAACCCATGTTAAAACTGGCCAAAACAGTCCACGTGGATAAAGAACCACTGGTGCAGTTGGCGGCCACCTGCCATTCATAGGTACTCTCTTCAGCCAAGCCGTTGAGGTCAATTGATGTAGCGGTGGTGTTGCCCGTGCTCCAAGTGCCTGTTCCAGCGGGCCTGTACCGGTAATCGTAGTTGAGCGCACCGGATACCGCGCCCCAGGAAAGCGATGCGCTGTTGGCACCAGTGACATTGGCCGAAGGGTTGGTCGGGGCGTTGCACGATCCACCGTTCGGGGGCATGCAGCCCACCGAAGTGGTGATGGCTTGCCGTGAACCGCCCGGGCTGAACACCGACTGCATGCGGTCGGCTTGCCCGTTGGTGAAGAGGTTCATGCACAGGTCATCACTGTAGTCCATGTAGTTCATGAACATGTCGCCATTGGGTCCGTTGCTGCAGGAGACTTGCGGGAAGTTCGGGCAGCCGTAATTCTCGTTGGCCTGGTTCGGTGTGTCGGCCACTTGGTCCGATCCGTTGCAGCCACTGCCATCATCGCCCCAAATGTGCCGCAGGTTCATCCAGTGGCCCACCTCGTGGGTGGCCGAGCGGCCATACTTGAAACTGCCTCCGGTGCCGGGCACGGTCATGCTGCCCACCGTGCTGTAGTCCACCACCACGCCGTCCGTGCTGGCTTGTCCTCCGGGGAATTGGGCATAGCCCAGTAGGCCGCTGCCCAAGTCGCAGCACCAGAGGTTCAGGTAACGGTCGCGGGGCCAGGCATCCAGCCCGCCATTGTTGTAGCGTTTCACATTGTCATTGGTGGAAAAGCTGCTCACGCTGGTCTGCCGCCGTTGGATCCCCGTGGTGGCATTGCCGTTGGGGTCCTGCTGCGCCAGGCAGAACTGGATCTCGGTGTTGGCGGCCAGCCCGGTGAAGGCTGCGGGAGTTTCATCGGCATCGCTGTTCATGCGGGCAAAGTCGGCGTTGAGCTGCGCGAGCTGGGCCGTGATCCGCGCATCGCTGACGTTCTCCGAACTGGTGTTCCAGACCACGTGCACCACCACGGGTATGACGATCACGCTTCGTTCCTGCTGGTCCGCCTGGAATGTTGCCGCATGCGCATCGGCCTGCTGCAAGCGGGCGGCCCGGCCGGGGTCGGCCGCGATCTGCTGTTGCAGGTACGCCATGCTGCCGCAAACCCGTTGGGCCAGGGCCGTGTTGGGGGCCAGGGCCAAAGTGGCCAGTGCGCCGGTCGCGAGGGTGAACTGTGTACGGAAGGATCGCATGTCGTTGGGGGTTGGAAGGGCGGGGCAACAGGCCCGACACGCAATGTTATGAAAATCATCGGGCCATCGGTCGCACGGCCATGAGCAGGGCCCAACGGAAAGTCGGACGCCGGGTAGCGGCCGGGTCGCCTGCTTTGCGTCCTCAAAGGGGGCGGGGCCTCCACGGATCCGTGCACGGCACCACCGGGTTGCCTCTAACTGCTCGCTTGTTCAATGCGGGCCGGGGTTCACAAGCGGTGCAAAGGCCGTGGATGCGGGGGTGCTCCCGCTGTTGGGCACATCCACGGTTCAGAATCCCTTGACGTATTGGTCCAAGGCCTTGTCCAGTTGGTCTCCCCGCAGGTCCTTGGCCACGATCACGCCGTTGGGGTCGATCAGGAAGTTCGTTGGGATGGAGTTCACCCCATAGATCCGGGCTCCTTCCGAACTCCAGGCCTTCAGGTCGCTCACATGGTAAGGCCATGCCAGTTTATCCTGTGCAATGGCGCTCTTCCAGGATGCGCGGCTTTTGTCCAAGCTCACGCTGTAAATGGTAAAGCCCTTGCCTTGCTTGAACTTGGCCTTGCTGTATTTCTGGTAGGCGCGCACCACATTGGGGTTCTCACGGCGGCAGGGCCCGCACCAGCTCGCCCAGAAGTCCAGCAACACGTACTGCCCTTTGAGGGAAGAAAGCTTCAGCACCTTGGTGCTGTCCGGGTTGTAGTAGGCCAGTTCCGGTGCTTTGTCGCCGATGGCCGTGCCCGGTGCCGAGGGGGCCAAAGCCTTGTTGCGTGTGGTAAATCCGAATGCCGCCAACAAAATCACACCGGCAATGAGTGCAAAGCGGGTCTTGGTCATCTCAAGGAGAGGTTTCATGCAAAGGTAAAAGGGTGGTGGAAGGGTCTTGGGCGAACTTCGTGCCGGATCGGAAGCCCATCAGCGGCCCCGCTTCCGCTTTGGCCGGGCAGCGGCCTTTCGGTCCTTCTCCCGCTGCTTGCGTAGTTCGGACAGCCGTTGGAGGTCGCGCTCCACCAGCTGGTCCAAGGCATGGTGCAGGTCCTCCCCGTGGAGGTCCATCCCGATCACCTTGCCCTGGGCATCCACCAGCACGTTGGTGGGGATGAATTGCACCTGGTAGATGTTGGCGGCCGTATTCACGCCGCTTTCCACGGCACCCACGTGCCAGGGCCATTCCAGCCGGTCCTGTTCAATGGCTTTTTTCCACGCGGCGCCGCCCCCCATGCGGTCCAAGCTTACGCTGAACACCCTGAAGCCTTTGGCTTGGGCATAGAGGCTGTCTTTGTAAGCATGGTAGGTGGCCACCAGCTCGGGGTTTTCCTGCCGGCAGGGGCGGCACCAGCTGGCCCAAAAGTCCACCAAGGTGATGTAACCGTGCAGTTGTGAGAGCCGCAGGGTATCCCCAAGGGGGTCGGGCATGGCGATCTCCGGAGCCTGTTGGCCCAGGGTGATGCCCGTGAGGCGTTGTTGGGCTTGTGCCGGTGTGGGCGGCAAGGCAAGCAGGAAGATGCTGAACAGGCATGCTGATCTCATGGGCCGAAGATGGTGTATGGTCGTTATTGTTCAATGGGGCCGCTTACACCGGCTTTGCTTGCAGGCCTACCGCCAACTGGTACGCCCTGCTTTGCCTCCACCACTTCCATCGCCTCCTTCAAAGCCAGTGCCTATGCAGGCAAGGTGACCGCTCATCGGGGGGCGATTCTTCCTTGCCGTGTTCAAGGCAGCCGTTGGATCTTGGCCCCCAACGCGTTGAGGCGTTCGGCGATGCGTTGATAACCGCGGTCCACTTGCTCGATGTTGTGGATGGTGCTGGTGCCCTCGGCACTGAGCGCCGCAATGAGCAGCGATACACCGGCACGGATGTCCGGGCTGGTCATGGTGATGCCGCGCAAGGGTTGTTCGAAGTTGTGCCCCACGATCTGCACGCGGTGGGGGTCGCACAAGGTGATCTGGGCCCCCATTTCGATCAGTTTGTCCACGAAGAACAGGCGGCTCTCGAACATTTTCTGGTGGATCAACACGCTCCCTTTGGCCTGTGTGGCGGTCACGATCACAATGCTGATCAGGTCCGGGGTGAAGCCGGGCCACGGTGCATCGCTGATGTTCATCAGGCTGCCGTCGATGAAGCGCCGGATGGCATAATGGTCCTGTGCGGGCACGTGGATGTCATCGCCGTTGCGCACCACCTCGATGCCCAGGCGGCGGAAGGTGTCGGGGATGATGCCCAGGTGTTCGTAGCCGGTGTCCTTGATGGTGATGCTGCTGCGGGTGATGGCGGCCATGCCGATGAAGGAGCCGATCTCGATCATGTCCGGCAGCAGGCGGTGCTCGGTGCCGCCAAGCTCCTTCACGCCATCGATGTGCAACAGGTTGCTGCCGATGCCTTGGATCCGGGCTCCCATGCGCACCAGCATGGCGCAGAGTTGCTGGAGGTAGGGCTCGCAGGCCGCATTGAAGATGGTGGTGCGCCCTTGGGCCAGCACCGCCGCCATGATGATGTTGGCCGTGCCGGTCACGCTGGCCTCGTCCAACAGCATGTAGGTGCCTTTGAGCTGCCGGGCCTCCGCCTTGAAGAACCCTTCGGCCCGGTCGTAGGTGAAGGTGGCACCGAGCTTCTCGAAGCCGATGAAGTGGGTGTCCAACCGACGGCGCCCGATCTTGTCACCACCGGGGGTGGGGATGTAGCCCTTGCCGTAGCGCGCCAATGAAGGGCCCACCACCATCACGCTGCCGCGCAGTCCGCCGCCCATTTGCTTGAATTCCGGGCGCAGGAAGAATTCGAGGTCCACGGTCTTCGCCTGGAAGCGCCAGTCGCCGTCGCCGAGCTTCTCCACGGCCACGCCCATGGCGCGCAGCAGGTCGATCATCTTGTTCACGTCCACGATGTCGGGCACGTTGCGGATGATCACCGGCTCGCTGGTGAGCAGCACGGCGCACAGCACTTGCAGGGCCTCGTTCTTGGCACCTTGCGGCAGAAGCTCACCACTCAGGCGGTGGCCTCCTTCGATCTTGAAACTTCCCATGTTGCGAAGCAAGGCAAGGGATCACCACACCGGCAGGCCCACCGTGAAAGGCTTTCAACAACCGATCGTAGGTGAAGTGGCTGCCCCGGCCATGGTCTCGGGCCCGCCAAGGTCGCTCACGCCGGTATGCCTCACGATGGCCGTGTATGGTTCCCACATGGCCCCGCACACGGTTGAGCACGGGGGAATTTCCTGTTCTTCACCGGCATGAAACGCCAAGGTCGGGCGGGCCATGGCTGCAAATCTGCGCGGGTCGCGGCCTGGGGCGGTGGAATTCACATGCTGCCGGCCGTACGGCACTTGGACGAAAGGCCCTGGGCTGCGGTCAGAACCGGTTTTTCTTCCGGCGCCGCTTTTTCCCGTTGTTGCCTCCGCGTTTGCGCAGGTTCTCCACGGCATTGCGCGGCCCGTTGCGCTGGGCTTGCAACAAGGCATCCGTGTGGGTGAGCGGTTGTTCGGGTGCCAGGCGCAGGTGGCCCTTGCTGAGTTCAAGCAGGTCCTTCAGGATGGCCCCGTCGCCCACGCTGTCGCGGTTCCACACCAGGAACTGCTTTTTCATCTGGTTGGCGATGGCCAAGGTGAACGCTTCCTTGGCAGGTCCTGCTTCCATGGCGATGCATTCCTGTACCATGCGTTCCACCAGCTTGCCATAGTGGCCGTAGCGGATCTCCGTCTTGGGGTAGGGCACAGGCTCGGGTTTGCTGGCCCGCTCTTCGGCGGAAGGCGGCGGATAGGGCATGTCGACGTCCAGCTTGTAGTCCGCCATTACGTGCAGGTGGTCCCAAAGTGTCCGTTCCCCTTCGCCGCTGTTGCGCAGTTGGGGATAGAGCTTGCCAATGGTCTGTACGATGGCGCGGGCCATGCGGGTGCGCTTGCCGCGGTCCGCTTCCTCCATGCACAGGCCCACCATGCGGTGTACATGGCGTCCGTATTCGGTGATGATCAACGGAGAGCGCTGGGTGTTGTAGTCGAGGTCCGGTTGCATGGGTGTGGGGGCAGCTGGAAGAAAGGATGGCCGGTTGGTGCGGGCTGCTTGCACAACCGGCGGGCACGGCTTGCCGTGCAGGGCAAAGGTAGCGCAAGGCCATGGCTTTGCGCGCATGCGTTGGAACCTGTCGGCCGTGTGGCGTGGACGCCGGACCGGGGACCGCCGTTTTTGCACAAGCTCCGGAGATTTCCTTATCTTCAGCGCCTTAAACCAATCCCCCTCGACCATGAGAAAACAGCTACTCTTCTCGTTGGCGCTGATTCCCGCCTTGGCCACGGCACAAACGTTCTCCGACGATTTCGAGTCCTACACGGCAGGCATGGCCATTGCAGCCAGTTCCAATGGTTTGTGGACCACTTGGAGCAACGCTCCAGGCGGCACTGAGGATGCATTTGCATCGGATCAATATGCGCACAGCGGCTCCATCTCGGCGGAATTCGTGACCACCAGTGCCAATGGCGGACCTGCGGATTTCGTGCATGATTTCGGCAACCTCACTTCGGGGCACTACGAGCTGAGCATGTGGGTCATGGTGCTGGAAGGCTCAGGCGGCTACGTGAACCTGATGCACACCGGAGGTGCCGCGGGCGTGTGGGCCCTGGGGACCTACTTTGAAGGTGATGGCAGCGGCTACATCACCGCCGGCGGGGTGAATTACCCGTTCATCCACACGGTCCAGGATTGGAACGAACTGAAGTTCGACATCAACATGGACACGGACCAGTGCGAGGCGTTCATGAACGGCACCTCCTTGGGGTCTTGGCAGTGGAGCTACGCGGAGAACGCCACTACCGGAGGCAGCAATCAGCTGGCGTGGTTGGACATTTTCGCCTACGGTCCCACAGGCTGGCTGGGTCACTATTTCATTGATGACGTTTCCTTCGAGGAGGTGGACGGCACCGCGGTGCAGGACCTGTACCGCAACGGTGAGTTTCCCGCTTGGCCCAATCCCGCCAAGGACCTGCTCAATGTGGATCTGGGCGCGGAGCTGACCATGGGAACGCGCGTGGAGCTGGTGGACCTCACCGGCCAAGTGCTCGCCGTGCCCACGCGCCGCGCCGGCCAAGTGCTGCAGATGGACCTGGGCAGCCTGGTGGATGGTGTGTACTTCGTCCGTGTGTCCGACGGAGCAACCCAGCGCGTGGGCCGCGTGGTCAAGCACTGAGCCTACTGATCGCTTTGAGAAAGCCGCCTCAACCGGGGCGGCTTTTTCATGGCATGACCGGCACCACCCACGACGTTGCGAAGCGCAACCGCGGCCGGCTCTATTCCCCGGCAGGCAGGCCGGTCGATCACCGGTTACAAACGCATCTCCTTCGTGATGGCAAACACGCTGTCCGGCACGATCGTGACACCTGCTGGATAACGGCTCGGGTCGGCACCATCCTGCAGCACGAACACGGTATGGCCTTTTCCCGAAGGCGAAGTACATCCGCCGGTTCCCGGGCCTTGTGCCAGGCCTCTGTGCCATAGGTGATCATGAACCGGGATGGTGGTTGAGCGGCAGGTTGAAGAGGATCGGTTTGCTGCTCCGCGAAAGGAAAGCCTCCAGTTTGGGAAAGCCGGCCATTGCGGCCATGTTCTGCTTGCGCCAACGCGCGTCCACAGGTCGGATCCATGCAGGGAATGCCGGGCGACGATGCGGACCGGGTCCAACGAGAAATCGCATAGCCCGGCTGTGGCCACGAGCAAGGCGAGGTTGGAAACCAGGGTATGCCGGATGCGCGCCGTGCCATCAACGACGAGATTGCCCATGGCTGGGTAGCAGAAGGGAAGCAGGATCAGGGTGTAGCATAGCATCTTCGTCCGCGCCAGCATGAAGAACAGGTGTATGGCGCCGATGCAGCTGATCAACAGGAGGCGATGCGGCAGGAGCTTCACCCGCCACACCATCCAAAGCACGGCAGGCAACACCAACCACCAGGTCAAGGGTGGGACCAGATCGGCGATGACATCCAGGTGGGACCAGATGGTGCCGCGATGGCCGTTGACCGGTAGGCTGAAGGGGGTGGACTTGAATGACCACTCGAAGGTCGCCTCCGTGGGAAACCAGCGTGTGATGTGCCCTATCCATCCACCCACTGGAATGGCTGCAGCAAGTGCTGCGATACCGAAGTGCTTCAGGTCGGTCCGGCGGAAGCCATGGAGCACCACGGTGCGCCCGAAGGGCAGAAGGACCAATGCGCCCACATGCCATTTGGTGAGCATGGCAGCAGCGCAGAACAACCCCACGGGGCCACCATGAGGCATTCGTATGCGGCGACATGCACCTCACGGATCGGCGATCACCCGCAATTTCGCAAAGCGCAACAGCAATTGTTTCTGCCCTGCGCTGGGGAAGAAGATGGTGGCCTTTTGGTCGGGCGGCGCGCCTTCCACCTTCACCACCTTGCCTTTGCCGAACTTTTCGTGTTCCACGGTGGCGCCTTCGGGGAGTTCCCCGGCGCTGGCGTGGCCGGAGGATGGCGCTGATGCGGGCAGTTGACCTGCCGTGGTGATGCGCTTGAGATTGCGTTGGCCTTGCCCGGGCGCCGGCCCGGCCGGGGCCGTTTGCTCACGTTGCAGGAAGGACCGGCGCGGTGCGGGGGAGGCCGCCGGTCGCTGTGCGAAGCCATTGCGTTCGGCAAAGGAGGGTTGATGGCCGGCATGCGGTGCTTGCTGGCGGGCGGGCAACTGCAGGTATTGGCGGTCGATCTCCTGGAGGAAGCGGCTGGGTTCGGCGCTTTGCAACGTGCCCCACTTGTAGCGGCTGTTGGCGTAGCTGAGCGTGCAGCGCTTTTCGGCCCGGGTGAGGGCCACATAGAACAGGCGGCGTTCCTCCTCCAGCTCGGCGCGGCTGTTCACGGCCATCATGTTGGGGAACAGGTTTTCCTCCATGCCCACGATGTACACGTAAGGGAACTCAAGGCCCTTCGCGCTATGGATGGTCATCAGGCTCACGCGGTCCTGGTCGTTGGGGTCGTTGTTGTCGGCGTCGGTGAGCAGGGCCACGTCGATCAGGAAGTCGGGCAAGGTGCGCATGGAGGGCTGGTCCGCGGCTTCGGGGTCGGTGCCGGGTTCGGTGCCGCCACCGGCCCCCGCCGGATCGCTGAATTCCTTCATGCCGTTGAGCAGTTCCTGGATGTTCTCGTACCGGCTTACGCCCTCGGGGGTCTTGTCCGCGAAGAGGTCCTGCAACAGCCCGGTGGTGCGGGCGATGTATTCGCCCAGCTCGTAGGCGCTGCGGGTGTCCAGCATGGTCCGGAAGCTGCGCACCATCATCACGAACTGGGCCACCTTGGTCTGCAGGCCTTGGTGCAGGCCCACCTCGCCCAAGTGCTGGTGGATGGTGTCCCACAGGCTTTTATCCTGCTGCCCGGCGGCCACCAGCAGCTTGTCGATGGTGCTTTGGCCGATGCCGCGCACCGGGTAGTTGATCACGCGCTTGAGGGCTTCTTCATCGTGCGGGTTGCAGGTGAGCCGGAAATAGGCGATCAGGTCCTTGATCTCCTTGCGCTGGTAGAAGCTGAGGCCCCCATATATGCGGTAGGGGATGTTCATCTTCCGCAGGGCCTCTTCCATGCTGCGGCTTTGGGCATTGGTGCGGTACAGGATGGCGAAGCCCTTGTTGGGCACCTGTCCGTGCATCTTGGTGCTGAAGATGTCGTCCGCCACGAAACGGCCTTCATCGTTGTCGCTGATGCTGCGGTTCACCACCAGCGGGGCGCCTTCTTCATTGTCCGTCCATACGGTCTTGTCGAGGCGGTCGCGGTTCTTCTCGATCAGGCTGTTGGCCGCGCCCACGATGGTCTTGGTGCTTCGGTAGTTCTGCTCCAGTTTGTACACCTTGTGGTCCGGGTAGTCGCTGCGGAAGTTGAGGATGTTCTGGATGTTGGCGCCGCGGAAGGCATAGATGCTCTGGCTGTCGTCACCCACCACGGTGAGGTTGTGGTGGCGTGCGGCCATGGTGCGCACGATGTTGTACTGCGCCAGGTTGGTGTCCTGGTACTCGTCCACCAGGATGTACTGGAAGCGCTGCTGGTACTTCAGCATCACGTCCAGGTGGTCGCGGAAGAGGTTGTTGGTGAGGAAAAGCAGGTCGTCGAAGTCCATGGCACCGGCACGGAAACAGCGTGCGGTGTAGTGCTGGTAGATGGTGCCGATGTGGGGGCGCAGGTTGGCCGCGTCGCTGGCCATCAGCTCGGCGTTCTTGAGGTAGTCCTGTGCACCGATGAGGTTGTTCTTGGCGATGCTGATGCGGCCGAGTACTTGGTTGGCCTTGTACAGCTTGTCGTCCAACTGCAGCTCCTTGACGATGGTGCGGATCAGCGAGCGGCTGTCGTCGGTGTCGTAGATGGTGAAGTCCTTGGGGTAGCCCAGTTTGTCCGCTTCGGAGCGCAAGATGCGGGCGAAGACGCTGTGAAAGGTGCCCATCCACAGGTTGCGGGCCTCGGTGCCCATGCCGGGTACGTCGGCGAGCAGCTTGGCGATGCGCTCCTTCATCTCTTTGGCGGCCTTGTTGGTGAAGGTGAGCGCCAGGATGCGGAAGGGGTCCACGCCCTTGGCCATCAGGTGGGCGATGCGGACGGTGAGCACCTTGGTCTTGCCGCTGCCGGCGCCGGCGATCACCATGGTGGGGCCGTCGGTGGCCTCCACGGCGGCGCGCTGGGCCGGATTGAGTCCGTTGAGAATGTCCATGAGGGGTTGCGAAGGTAGCCTTGGCCTCCCGGGTGGACGGGGCGGGATATCAACATGGACCGGACCGGGGCCGTCAGTGGGAAGTCCGGGCAGAGTGTGAAGGCCGGTGCATGTCCTGGCCGAAGCACAATAGGTATGGCATAAAATATGAAACATGCATTATGTACATTTGCCGAATGGAAGAGGAACACAACCCGTTCCTGCTCCAAGGCTATGCCGGGGGGGCCACCTTCTGCGACCGCGTGGAGGAGCTGGCCTCCTTGCGTGAAGCCATGGCGAACCAGCGCAACGTCACCCTTATCTCCCTGCGTCGTTTGGGCAAGACGGCCTTGGTGCGCCATTTCTTCGCCAGTCAGCGGAAGGCCACGCCGGTCTTCGTGGACCTGTACCGCACCACCGACCAGGCCGGCATGGTGCAGATGATCGTACAGGAGGCCGTGCGGCAAGTGGGCAAGCCCACGGGCACGCTGTTGCAGGAGTTGGCCAAAGCGATGCGTTCCGTGGAGTTCAGCTTGAGCGTGGACGCCATCTCGGGCATGCCCGAACTGGGGGTGTCCATCCGGCCGGGGCAGCGGCAGGGCTTGGCACTGGATGAGCTGTTCCGCTTCCTGGAGCGCCAGCGCAAACCGGTGATCGTCGCCTTGGACGAATTCCAGCAGGTCACCGGGTACCCGGAAACGAACACCGAGGCCGTGTTGCGCGAGCAGGTGCAGAAGTCGCGCAATGTGCAGTTCATCTTCGCCGGGAGCGACCGGCGGATGATGCAGGCGCTGTTCACCGATAGCAAGCGGCCCTTTTTCCAATCCACGGAACCCTTGTACCTGGGCCCGATACCGGAGGAAGCGTACACCGCCTTCATTCTGCGTCATTTCAAGGCCGGTAGGCGCCGCATCGATCCCAGCGTGGTGGGGGCGGGATTGGCCTGGTGCCGCAGCCATACCTATTATGTGCAGTACCTCTTCAACCGGGTCTGGTCCACGGGGAACCGGGCCGTGGGGATCGCCGACCTGGAACGCATCAAGGCCAGTATCCTCAAGGAGCGGGCCCCGGAGTACATGACGCTGCGAAGACTGCTCAGCCCCAACCAGGTGGCGTTGTTGGCAGCGATCGCCAAGGAAGGCACCATCAAAGCCCCTACGGCCATGGCGTTCGTGCACCGGCACCGGCTCAGTGCGCCCAGTACCGTGCGGCAAAGCCTGGGCGTGCTGGTGGAGAAAGAGCTGGTGTACCAAGCGGACGGGCGGTATGCCGTTACCGACGTGTTCCTGGGGCACTGGTTGGCCGAAGGGTGAACGGCAGCGGACACGGCGCCGCATGTCCGCCTTGGGTGCCGTTGGGCCCGGCAGGAAACGCACGGGGCAGGGCCAACGTGCGCCATTGGCACACAAAGTCCCCTTTAATGGGTGTGCGCCACGGGCATCCGCTTGATGCTGCACCCGATGTTGCGCGTGATCGCCGGGTCGATGGGACTACCATCGCTGAGGTGTGCGATGGCATCCTTTACGTAGTGTGCTTTCACGGCATCGGGGTCGCCCACGTTGTCGTCGATCGCTCCCTTGTATACCAGGGCCCTTGCCTTGTTGAACAGGAATACATGCGGGGTGGTGCGTGCACCGAACGCATCGGCCACTACATGGCCGGCATCGAGGAGGTAGGCGCCGCTGTACTTCTTCGCCTTGTACCGTGCCTGCATGTCGGAGAAGCCGTCGCCGGCATCACGTTTGGCTTCATTGCTGTTGATGAAGACCACTTCTACGCCGTGGCGCTTGCCGTAAGCTGCCAGTTCCGGGTAGCGGCCCTCCCAGCCCACACTCCCCTCACTGCCCACCACGAACGGGCAGGTGTTGCACGAGAAGATCACCAACAGCCCGTTCTTCCCCATGGCGCCATGGAGGGTGACCTCCTTGCCGCCCACGTCCATCATGCGCACATCGGCAGCGGGCAGGGTGGTGCCCAAGGCGAGGTCCGGCAAGGGGTCGTGCGGGGTGGCGAGCAGTACCGAAGCAACGGCGAGCGGAGCGAACTTGAGCAGCATGGTCTGGGGGGGGATGATGCACGAATGTAACGGCCGGTACCGCACCGGTTGCGGGGTCATGGGCGTGTTAACAGGCTTTGCATGCCCTTGTGCCGGGAGGGTACTGAGCTTGGATGGCCATGCCGTCATGTGCGGCCCGGTTGCGCGCTGGTTGCGAGAAGGGAAGCCACCTGGTTTATCCTGGCCGACCAACGCTGGGCGCGGCACTACCGGGGCCAATAGTGGGTGGTTCTGCCCGTACCGCTGCGGTGTAGCCGCCCTTGCGCCACGGCGTGGGCGAGGTCCCTGCTGGCCGTGGCCGTGGAGAGTTCGGGGAAGAGGCGCCGGTACTCCTTGCGGGTGAAATGGCCCAAATTGCGCCCCAGCAGGAAGGTGGCCACACGGTCCGGGCCGCTGAGCACGGGACGTTGGCGGCTGAGCAGCTCGTGCACGGCTTCATCGATCCGCTCCATCATGAAGGTGATGAATCCGCCACAGTCCTCCTGCCGGTCGGCCAGGTCCAGTGCGGTATAGTAGGCGGCGCGGTGCTGCTGGATGAAACCTTCCACCGGGAGGAAGGAGAACACGGGCCATTGCTGGGTGAGCATCAGTTTTTGCCAAAGGCGGGCAATACGTCCGTTGCCCGCCGTGAAGGGCCTTAGGCGGAAGAGGCCGTAGTGCAGCACGCAGCTGATGATGAGCAAGGGGGCCTCGTCGTTCTCGGCGAAATGAAGGAGCTGCTGCACCTGGCTGGAGATGTTGCCGCCTTCGGCCCGCCGCCTTCCGGGCCGGTCGCCGTAGATCACCTCCAGGGGACCGGTGCGGTACTTGCCCGGGTCCAGGGCCAGGCCGTGCATCAACTCGCCATGGGCCAGCCGCAGGTCCTGGCCCGAGAAGGGGTCCAAACTGGGCAGCAGGTCATGCAGCCGGATGGTGTTCACCACTTCGCGCTCGGCGCTGTTGGCCAGCTCCGGCGGATGGCCGTCCAGCAGCTGGGCGATCATCAGGCGGTCCAGCGGATTGTCCTCCAAGGCCAGGGTGGCGTGGATGGTGCTCACGCGGTGGGCGCGGCGGAGCTCGGGTGCCGGGTGGTGCAGGTGGGCGGCGTTCACCTCGCCCAACCGTTCGGAGATGGAGGCCAACAGGGAGAGGGTGCGGGGCGTGATGGAGTACGAAGTGGCATCCATTATAGCATCAAATGATGCGAACAAAGGTATCAAATCCATGAACAGGCGGTGCCATGAACGTCGCACCGGAGTTCGGACGGGGTGGTGCGGACGGGAGCTGAATATCCAGTAATGACAAGGCCTGTAGAATGGATCGGGCCTGGTGTTTCCACCCTTGGGGGGGAGCATGGCCGGCGGTGGGCCGTGTATTTTGTTCAACAGGTGTTGGTGGAAAGGTTGGAAAACCTACATTTGCAGCCCGATTTTCGCCTCCCTGTGGAAGGGCGGCGGCAGATAAACAGGAGAAACGGAGCTTCATGCCAACGATCCAACAGTTGATCAGGAAAGGTCGCAAGGCCCCCACCTTCAAGAGCAAGTCGGTGGCCTTGGACGAATGCCCGCAGCGCCGCGGCGTATGCACCAAGGTGTACACCACCACCCCGAAGAAGCCGAACTCGGCCCTTCGCAAAGTGGCCAAGGTGCGCCTGTCCAATAAGATGGAGGTGATCGCCTACATCGGCGGCGAGGGCCACAACCTGCAGGAACACAGCATCGTGCTGGTGCGTGGCGGCCGGGTGAAGGACCTGCCCGGGGTGAAGTACCACATCGTGCGTGGCGTGCTGGACACCTCCGGGGTGGAAGGCCGCAACCAGCGCCGCAGCAAGTACGGCACCAAGCGCAAGAAGGAAGGTGCCAAAGGCGCCACCAAGAAGAAGTAATCGAACGGAGCAAGCAAGATGCGTAAGAAAGCAGCCAAGCACGCCACCCTTCCCGACCCCAAGTTCGGGGAGGTGCAAGTGACCAAGTTCGTGAACAACCTGATGTACGACGGCAAGAAGAGCAAGTCGTTCGACATCTTTTACAGCGCCCTCGAGCTGGTGAGCGAGAAAAGCGGGGAAGAGGGCCTGGAAGTCTTCCGCAAGGCCATCTCCAACGTGACCCCCCAAGTGGAGGTGCGCAGCCGCCGGGTAGGCGGGGCCAACTTCCAGATTCCGCAGCCCGTGCGCGAGAGCCGCAAGGAGAGCCTGGCCATGAAATGGCTGATCGGCTACAGCCGCAAGCGCAACGAGCGCAGCATGGAGCAGCGCTTGGCCAACGAGATCATGGCTGCCGCCAAAGAAGAAGGGGCCGCATTCAAAAAGAAGGAAGAGGTGCACAAGATGGCCGAAGCCAACAAGGCCTTCAGCCACTTCCGCTTCTGATCCAGGTAACGCAAAGCGAAGGGAGAACCAACAATGGCCCGCGACCTTAAACTCACGCGCAACATCGGCATCATGGCGCACATTGATGCCGGCAAGACGACCACGTCCGAGCGCATTCTTTATTACACCGGCCTCACCCACAAGCTGGGCGAAGTGCACGACGGTGCCGCCACCATGGACTGGATGGCCCAGGAGCAGGAGCGGGGCATCACCATCACCAGCGCCGCCACCACCACCTACTGGAACTACCGCGGCAACAAGTACAAGATCAACCTGATCGATACGCCCGGCCACGTGGACTTCACCGTGGAAGTGGAGCGCAGCCTGCGCGTGCTGGACGGGGCCGTGGCCCTCTTCTGCGCCGTGGGCGGCGTGGAGCCCCAGAGCGAGACCGTGTGGCGCCAAGCCAACAAGTACAAGGTGCCCCGCATCGGCTTCGTCAACAAGATGGACCGCAGCGGTGCCGATTTCTTCCGCGTGGTTTCCCAGATCAAGGAGCGCTTGGGCGCCAAGCCCGTGCCCCTGCAAGTGCCCATCGGCGCCGAGGCGGAGTTCAAGGGCGTGGTGGACCTGGTGAACAACCGCGGCATGGTGTGGAACGAGGCTGACCAAGGCATGACCTGGACCGAAGTGCCCATCCCCGAAGACCTGAAAGTGTCCGTGAAGGAGTGGCGCGACAAGCTGATCGAGGCGGTGGCGGAGAGCGATGACAAGCTGATGGAGAAGTACTTCAGCGATCCCGACAGCCTCACCGAGGCCGAGATCATGAATGCGATCCGCATCAGCACCATCAACATGACCATCACCCCGGTGTTGTGCGGCTCCTCCTTCAAGAACAAGGGCGTGCAGACCATGCTGGACGCCGTGATGGCGTACCTGCCCAGCCCGATGGACATCGAGGCCGTCACCGGCACCGACCCCGACACGGGCGAGGAACTGCTGCGCAAGCCCAATGTGGACGAGCCCATGTCCTCCTTGGCCTTCAAGATCGCCACGGACCCCTTCGTGGGCCGCTTGGCCTTCTTCCGCTGCTACAGCGGCAAGGTGGACGCCGGCAGCTACGTGCAGAACATGCGCACCGGGAAGAAGGAGCGGATCAGCCGCATCTTCCAGATGCACTCCAACAAGCAGAACCCCGTGGAGGTCATCGAAGCCGGTGACATCGGCGCGGCCGTGGGCTTCAAGGACATCCGCACGGGTGACACCCTTTGCGATGAGAACAAGCAGATCATCCTCGAGAGCATGAGCTTCCCCGAGCCCGTGATCGGCATCGCCATCGAGCCCAAGACCCAGGCGGACCTGGACAAGATGGGCAATGCCTTGGCGAAGCTTGCCGAGGAGGACCCCACCTTCAAGGTGAACACCGACGAAGAGACGGGCCAGACCGTGATCAACGGCATGGGCGAACTGCACCTGGAGATCCTGGTGGACCGCATGAAGCGCGAGTTCAAGGTGGAGTGCAACCAAGGCGCCCCCCAAGTGAAATACAAGGAGGCCATCACCGGCACGGTGGAGCACCGCGAGCTGTACAAGAAGCAGACCGGTGGCCGCGGTAAGTTCGCCGATATCCACGTGAAGATCGAGCCCCAGACCGACATCGAGAAGGTGGGCCTGGAGTTCATCGACGCCATCAAGGGCGGCGTGATCCCCAAGGAATTCATCCCCTCGGTGCAGAAAGGCTTCGCCGCCTCCTTGCAGAACGGGGTGTTGGCCGGCTACCCCATGGAGAGCCTGAAGGTGACCCTCTACGATGGCAGCTTCCACAACGTGGACTCCGACGCGCTGAGCTTCGAGATCGCCGCCAAGAGCGCTTTCCGCACGGCCGTGCCCAAGTGCAAGCCCGTGCTCATGGAGCCGATCATGAAGATCGAGGTGATCACACCCGAGGAGAACATGGGCGACATCGTGGGCGACCTCAACCGCCGCCGTGGACAGATCCAGGGCATGGAGGACCGCCTTGGCGCCAAAGCGGTCAAGGGCATCGTGCCCTTGAGCGAGATGTTCGGCTACGTCACCAGCCTGCGTACCCTGAGCTCCGGCCGCGCCAGCAGCACCATGGAGTTCAGCCATTACGAGCAAGCCCCCAACAACATCACCGAAGCCGTCCTGGCCAAGGTCCGTGGAAAAGTATCAGCCTAAGCAGACCCCCAAGCGAGATGACCCAAAAGATCAGGATCAAGCTGCGGTCTTACGATCACAACTTGGTGGACAAGAGCGCCGAGAAGATCGTGAAGACGGTGAAGAGCACCGGAGCCGTGGTGAGCGGCCCCATCCCTTTGCCTACGCACAAGCGCATCTTCACGGTGCTGCGTTCACCCCACGTGAACAAGAAAGCCCGCGAGCAGTTCCAGCTGTGCAGCTACAAGCGGTTGATGGACATCTACAGCTCCAGCAGCAAGACCATCGATGCACTGATGAAGCTGGAGCTGCCCAGCGGCGTGGACGTGGAGATCAAGGTCTGACCGGTTAAAAAGACAAAGCGATGAGCGGATTGATCGGAAAAAAAGTGGGGATGACCAGCCTCTATGATGCGGAAGGCAGCCTGTTGGGTTGCACCGTGCTGGAGGTGGGCCCCAACGTGGTCACCCAAGTGAAGACCATGGAGAAGGACGGCTACAAGGCCGTTCAGCTGGGCTATGGCGAACGCCGTGAGAAGAACACGCCGTCGGCGGCCATCGGGCACTTCAAGAAGGCCAACACCACCCCCAAGGTGAAGACCCACGAGTTCAAGGAATTCGAGGAGGAACTCCAGCAGGGCGATACCGTGGACATGGGCATCTTCGAGGAGGGCAGCTACATCGCGGTGACCTCCACCAGCAAGGGCAAGGGCTTCCAGGGCGTGGTGAAGCGCCACGGATTCTCCGGCGTGGGTGAAAGCACCCACGGCCAGCACGACCGTTCCCGTGCACCCGGTTCACTGGGCGGTTCCTCCACGCCTTCGCGCGTGTTCAAGGGCCTGCGCATGGCCGGCCGCACCGGTGGCGACAAGATCACCACGGAGAACCTGCGCGTGGTGAAGATCGACAAGGAAAAGAACCTCATGGTGGTCCACGGCTCCGTACCCGGCGCCAAAGGCACCTATGTTATCCTCTGGAAGTAAGATGGAACTTGAGATCCACAGCGCGGACGGAAAGTCCACCGGCAAAAAGGCCAAGCTGAACGACGCGGTGTTCGGTGTGGAACCGAACGACCATGCCATCTGGCTAGACGTGAAGCAACACCTGGCCAACCGCCGCCAAGGCACGGCCAACACGTTGGAGCGCAGCGAAGTGAGCGGCTCCACCAAAAAGCTGTTCCGGCAGAAGGGCACCGGTGGCGCCCGCCGCGGTTCCATCAAGAGCCCGCTGCTCAAGGGCGGTGCCCGGGTGTTCGGCCCCAAGCCGCGCGATTACAGCTTCAAGCTGAACCGCAAGGTGAAGGACCTGGCCCGCCGCAGCGCCCTGACCCACAAGGCCAAGAGCGGTGCCATTTCCCTGCTGGACGGCCAAGGCCTGGACAGCAACAAGACCAAGACCTACGCCGGCCTGTTCAAGGCCTTCGGCCTCACCGGGCGCAAGGCCTTGGTGGTGCTCGCCGGCAAGAACGACAACATGTTGCTGGGCACGCGCAACATCCAGGGTGCCCGCGTGGTGACCGCCGCCGAGGTGAGCACCTATGACATCATGAACGCCAACAGGGTGTTGATCTCCGTGGACGCCATCGCCCCGCTGGAATCCAACCTCATCAAGCAGTCCTAAATGAGCAGCATCATCATCCGCCCCCTCATCACCGAAAAGATGACGGCCCAGAGCGAGAAGGAGGGCCGCTACGGTTTCGTGGTGGACCGCCGCAGCAACAAGGTAGAGATCCGCGAAGCCGTGGAGAAGCAGTTCAACGTGAAGGTCACCGGTGTGCGCACCATGATCGTGCGCGGCAATGAGCGTACGCGCTACACCAAGAGCAACATCCTGCGCGGCAGCACCAGCACTTGGAAGAAGGCGATCGTCACCTTGGCCAAGGGAGAAAGCATCGATCTGTACAGCAACCTTTGATCCCAGAACAAGCCTAGATCATGGGAATACGTAAAATCAACCCCGTAACCGCCGGCACCCGTCACAAGGTGGCCGTGGACTTCGCGGAGGTAACCACCAACCGGCCCGAGCCCAGCTTGCTGCGCGGCCTTGTGAAGAAGACCGGCGGCCGCAACAGCTCCGGTAAAATGACCATGCGCTACATCGGCGGTGGCCACAAACAGCGTTACCGCGTGATCGACGTGAAGCGGGACAAGGTGGGCATCGCCGGCGAGGTGAAGTCCATCGAGTACGATCCGAACCGCAGCGCGCGCATCGCCCTGGTGCACTACCCCGACGGGGAGAAGCGCTACATCCTGGCCCCCGGCGGCCTGAAGGTGGGGCAGACGATCCTGAGCGGAAAGGGCGCCGCCCCCGAAGTGGGCAATGCATTGCCGCTGAGCGATATTCCCCTGGGCACCTTGGTGCACAACGTGGAGCTGCAGCCCGGCAAGGGCGGTGCCTTGGCACGCAGCGCGGGCACCTTCGCCCAGCTCAACGCCCGCGAAGGCCGCTATGCCACCCTGAAGATGCCCAGCGGCGAAGTTCGCATGGTGCTGGTAGCCTGCATGGCCACCGTGGGCGTGGTGGGCAACTCCGAGCACATGCTGCAGCGCAGCGGCAAAGCGGGCCGTACCCGCTGGCAGGGCCGCCGCCCGCGCACGCGCCCCGTGGCCATGAACCCCGTGGACCATCCGATGGGTGGTGGCGAGGGCCGTGCCTCCGGTGGCCATCCGCGCAGCCGCAAGGGCCTGCTGGCCAAGGGCAAGAAGACCCGTGCGCCCAAGCGTCTCTCCAATAAGTTCATTATCCAGCGGGCCAACCACAAGGTGGCCTGATCACACCCGAGCAGATGAGCCGTTCACTCAAGAAACCCCCGTTCGTCCACTACAAGCTTGCCAAGCGTGTGGGCGACATGCAGCAGGGCGGGAAGAAAGCCGTTCTGAAGACCTGGTCGAGGGCCAGCACCATCACGCCCGACTTCGTGGGGCTCACCTTCGCGGTGCACAATGGGAACAAGTTCATTCCGGTGTACGTCACCGAGAACATGGTAGGCCACAAACTGGGTGAGTTCGCCCCCACGCGCACCTTCCGCGGCCACGCCGGCAACAACAAGAAGTAACCATGGGATCGCGCAAGAAGATCGCCGCTGACAAGCGGAAGGAGGCCAAGAAGGCCGTAGCGGTGGCCAGCCTGAAGAAGGTGCCCACCAGCCCCCGGAAAATGCGCCAAGTGGCGGACATCATCCGCGGCGTGGAAGTGGAGCGGGCCTTGGGCCTGCTGCGCTACAGCACGCGCCACGCCAGCAAGCCGCTGGAGAAGCTGCTGATGAGCGCCATCGCCAACTGGGAAGCAAAGAACGAAGGACGCAAGGCCGGCGACACCAAGCTGGTCGTGAAGACGGTGATGGTGGACGAGAGCACGGGCCTCAAGCGCATGCTCCCCGCCCCGCAAGGCCGCGCCTACCGCATGGTCAAGCGCAGCAACCACGTGACCCTGATCGTGGACACCGCACCCGAGGAAACCGCCGAGAACAAAGCATAAATGGGACAGAAAGCACACCCGATCGGCCAACGCCTGGGCTTGATCAAAGGCTGGGACAGCAACTGGTACGGCGGCAGCAACTATGCCGACAAGCTGGTGGAGGATGAGAAGATCCGCCAATATCTCCTGGCCCGCCTGAAGAAGGCGAGCGTTTCGCGCATCATCATCGAGCGCACCCTGAAGCTGGTGACCGTGACGATCAACACCGCACGCCCCGGCGTGATCATCGGCCGCGGCGGCACCGAGGTGGACAAGCTGCGCGAGGAACTCAAGAAGTTCACCGGCAAGGAGGTGCAGATCAACATCTTCGAGATCAAGCGCCCCGAACTGGACGCACGCCTGGTGGCCGACAGCATCGCCCGCCAGCTCGAAGGTCGCATCAGCTTCCGCCGGGCCATGAAGATGAGCGTGGCCAGCACCATGCGCATGGGCGCCGAAGGCATCAAGGTGCAGGTGAGCGGCCGGCTGAATGGCGCCGAGATCGCCCGCACGGAAAAGTACCGCGAGGGACGCGTGCCCTTGCACACCCTGCGCGCGGACATCGACTTCGCCATTGCCGAGGCGCACACCAAAATGGGGCGCATCGGGGTGAAGTGCTGGATCATGCGCGGTGAAGTGTACGGCAAGCGCGACCTGAGCCCCAACCAGGGCCAGGTGAAGGGACCGGGCGGCGTGCGCGCCGGCGGCGGTGCCGGTGAGCGCCGTGGTGGCGAGCGCCGCCAAGGAGGCGAGCGACGCCCCGGGGGTAATCGTGGAGGTAACCGGAATAACAACTAAGCAACATGTTGCAACCTAAGCGCAGTCGGCGCCGCAATATGCACAAGGGCCGCATGAAGGGCGAGTCCCAGCGTGGACACCGTGTGGCCTTGGGCTCCTATGGCCTCAAGGCGCTGGAAAGCGTGTGGCTCACCTCGCGCCAGATCGAGGCGGCCCGTGTGGCCCTCACCCGCCAAATGAAACGGGAAGGCCAAGTATGGATCAAGGTGTTCCCGGACAAGCCCGTGACCAGCAAGCCCGCCGAAGTGCGGATGGGCAAAGGCAAAGGCTCCCTGGACCATTGGGTGGCCGTGACCCGCGCCGGCCGCATCATCTTCGAGGTGGACGGCGTGCCGGTGGAAACCGCCCGTGAAGCCCTGCGCCTTGCCGCCCAGAAGCTCCCGATCCGCACCAAGTTCGTGGCACGTGAAGACCTCGATGCATAACAAGCGAGCGTGATGAAGAAGAAACTCGATACCCTCAAGGACCTGACCGACCTGGAGCTGCAGGACAAGCTGCAGAGCGAACAGGAGGCACTGGGCAAGCTGCGGTTCAACCACGCCGTAAGCCCTGTGGAAAGCCCGGCCCAACTGCGCGGCAAGCGCAAAGCCGTGGCCCGTGTCCTTACCGAGATGCGCCGCCGTGCCATCGCCAACACCGCCCAAGCATGAGCACCGAAAGCAAAGCCATTCCCCAGGAGCTGGAGACCGCACGCAACCTGCGCAAGGAGCGCGTGGGCATCGTCACCAGCGACAAAATGACCAAGAGCATCACGGTGAGCGTGGAGCGCCGCGTGATGCACCCCAAATACGGCAAGTTCGTCAAGCGCACCAGCAAGTTCATGGCGCATGATGAGAAAGGCGAGGCCCAAGTGGGCGACACGGTGCGGATCGCCGAGACCCGCCCGGTGAGCAAGCTCAAGCGCTGGCGCCTGGTGGAGGTTGTGGAACGTGCCAAGTAAGAACGAGCAAGAACGATGATCCAACAGGAATCCCGGCTCACAGTGGCCGACAACAGCGGGGCCCGCGAGGTGCTCGTGATCCGCGTACTCGGTGGCACCGCCCGCCGCTATGCCCGCATCGGCGACACCGTGGTGGTGACCGTGAAGGACGCCCTGCCCAACAGCGGCACCAAGAAGGGTGCCGTGAGCAAGGCCGTGGTGGTGCGCACCCGCAAGGAAACGCGCCGCAAGGACGGCAGCTACATCCGCTTCGACGACAACGCCGTGGTGCTGCTGGACGGCGCCGGCGAAATGAAGGGAACGCGCATCTTCGGACCGGTGGCCCGCGAACTGCGCGAGAAGAAGTTCATGAAGATCATTTCACTGGCACCGGAAGTACTGTAGGACCAAAGCCTGGGCGGTGCGCGCACCGCTCCTGACAGATGCAGAAGAAGACACACATCAAAAAAGGCGACCTGGTGAAGGTGCTGGCCGGTGAGGACCGCGCCAAGCAGGGCCGTGTACTGGAGGTGGACCGCATGGACGGGACCGCCCTGGTGGAAGGCCTGCGCATGAACAAGAAGCACAGCAAACCCACCACCGCCGTACCGCAAGGAGGCATCGTGGAGAAGGAGGGCCCCATCCACCTGAGCAACCTCATGCTCATCGACGCCAAGACCGGTGAACCCGGGCGTGTTGGCCGCAAGATGGACAAGGACGGCAAGCTGGAGCGCTTCGTGAAAGTGAACAACCGGAAAACCGCGAAGAAGTGATGAGCACCTACGCACCCCGCATGCGGGCCAAATACGTGAACGAGGTGGTTCCCCAACTGCAGAAGGAGTTCAACTACAAGAGCTCCATGCAAGTGCCACGCATCGTGAAGATCGCCCTCAACCAGGGCCTCGGCTCGGCCGTGGGCGACAAGAAGATCGTGGACAGCGCCGTGGAGGAAATGACCCAGATCAGCGGCCAGCGCGCACAAGCCACCATGTCCCGCAAGGACATCAGTAACTTCAAGCTCCGCAAGGGCATGCCCATCGGTGCGCGCGTCACCCTGCGCGGTGAGCGCATGTACGACTTCCTGGACCGCCTGATTTCGGTGGCCCTGCCCCGCACGCGTGACTTCCACGGGGTGAAAGCCTCGGGCTTCGATGGCCGCGGCAACTTCACCTTCGGCATCAAGGAGCACATCATCTTCCCGGAGATCGACATCGACAAGACCCCGCGGATCCACGGCATGGACATCACCCTGGTGACCACGGCCAAGACCGACGAGGAGGCCAAGGCCCTGTTGAACGCATTCGGCTTCCCCTTCACCAAGTAACCAGGCACGCCCCAACAGCAGATACAATGGCAAAAGAATCGATGAAGGCACGTGAGCGCAAGCGGGCCAAGATGGTGGAGAAGTACGCCGCCAAGCGGGAGGCGCTGAAAGCCGCCGGCGATTGGACCGCGTTGCAGAAGCTCCCGGTGAACGGCAGCAAGGTGCGCATGCACAACCGGTGCCTGCTCACCGGCCGTCCCAAGGGCTACATCCGCCAGTTCGGCATCAGCCGCAACACCTTCCGCGCATTGGCCTTGGAAGGCAAGATCCCGGGCGTAACCAAGAGCAGCTGGTAAGACCGTACGGGCACGAGCAACCTCCGCCCATCAAAAGAAACGACCATGACGACCGATCCCATCGCCGATTACCTCACCCGCTTGCGCAACGCCATCATGGCCCGCAAGAAAGTGGTGACCGTACCCGCCAGCGGCCTCAAGAAGGACATCACCCGCATCCTCTTCGACAAGGGGTACATCCTCAGCTACAAAATGGAGGAGGACGGCAAACAGGGCCTGATCAAGATCGCCCTGAAGTACGGCGCCGACCGCCGCAGTGCCATCCATGAGCTCAAGCGCGTGAGCACCCCCGGCCTTCGCCAATACACCGGCGCCGAGGAACTGCCCCGTGTGCTCAACGGCATGGGCGTGGCCATCATCAGCACCAGCAAAGGCGTGATCACCGACAAGGAAGCCCGCACCCTGGGGGTGGGCGGCGAAGTGATCTGCTACGTCAGCTAAGCCATCCAAGACATGAGCCGCATAGGAAAAGAACCGATCCGCATCCCCAAGGGGGTGGAAGTGGGCATCAGCGACAAGAACGTGGTGACCGTGAAAGGGCCCAAAGGCACCCTGCAGCAGACCATCAACCCCGCCATCACGGTGGTGGTGGAGGATGGCGTGGTCAACTTCAGCCGCCCCAACGACCTCAAGCACCACCGTTCCATGCATGGCCTGTACCGGGCGCTGGTGGCCAACATGGTGGAGGGCGTTACCAAGGGCTTCAAGACCGAGCAGGAACTGGTGGGCGTGGGTTACCGCGCCACCACCAAGGGCCAGCAGCTTCACCTCTCCCTGGGCTATTCGCACAACGTGGTGCTGGAACTGCCCGCGCTGGTCTCCGTGGCCGCCGTGCAGGAAAAGGGCAAAGCACCCGTGGTGACCCTGGAAAGCATTGACAAGCAGGTGTTGGGGGCCGTGGCCGCCAAGATCCGCAGCCTGCGCAAGCCTGAGCCGTACAAAGGCAAGGGTATCCGCTTCGTGGGTGAGAACATCCGCCGCAAGGCAGGCAAAGCGGCCGGTAAATAACATTCGACCATGGCATTCAACAAGATCGCGCGCCGCGCACGCATCAAGACCAGCATCCGCAACAAGATGCAGGGTACCGCAGAACGTCCCCGCCTCACCGTGTTCCGGAGCAACAAGGACATCTATGCCCAATTGGTGGACGACGAACAAGGCCGTACCCTGGCCAGCGTCGGCAGCCTGAAGGACAAGCAGGCGCACGGTGCCGCGGGCATCGAACAAGCCAAGTTCGTGGGCCGGGCCCTGGCCGAGAAGGCCAAGGCCGCCGGGATCGAAAAAGTGGTGTTCGACCGCAATGGGTACCTGTACCACGGGCGTGTGAAGGCTTTGGCCGATGCAGCACGCGAAGGCGGCCTGAACTTCTGAACCTCATACACGCAGCATGTCAGACAACAGAACCAAATCGGTGAAAAGCAGCGACCTTGAACTCAAGGACAAGGTCGTACACCTGAACCGTGTGACCAAGGTGACCAAGGGCGGACGCACGTTCACCTTCGCGGCCACCGTGGTGGTGGGCGACGGCAACGGCGTGGTGGGGCACGGCCTGGGCAAATCCAAGGAAGTGCAGGAAGCCATTGCCAAGGGCATCGATGATGCCAAGAAGAACCTGGTGCGGGTACCGGTCCGCCAAGGCACCATCCCGCACGTGCAGGAAGGCCGCTTTGCCGGGGCCAAGGTGCTCCTCAAGCCCGCGGCCCATGGTACGGGCGTGATCGCCGGCGGCTCCATGCGTGCCGTGCTCGAATCGGCGGGCATCACCGACGTGCTGGCCAAGAGCAAGGGCAGCAGCAACCCGCAGAACGTGGTGAAGGCCACGATTCAAGCCTTGGCCAGCCTGCGCGATGCAGCGGCCGTGGCCCGCGAGCGCGGAGTGGAACTGGACAAGGTGTTCAACGGATAAGGAAAACGCTTCCGCCGGGACATCGGCGGACGAAGCCATGAGCAAGATCATCATCACCCAGACCCGCAGCCAGATCAAGTGCCGCAAGGACCAAAAGGCCACCTTGGTGGCCTTGGGCCTGGGCCGTATCGGCAAGAAGAACGAAGTGGAAGCCACCGCACAGGTACGCGGCATGGTGGCCAAAGTGCAGCATTTGGTATCGGTGACCGGGGCCTAAGCCCGATAAACAAGCAAGAGCGATGGAGGACCTCAGCAAATTGAAGCCCGCCAAAGGAGCGGTGAAGAACAACAAGCGCCTGGGCCGTGGCCAAGGCAGCGGCCACGGTGGCACCAGCGGCAAGGGCCACAAGGGCCAGAAGGCCATGAGCGGCTACAACGTGCGCCGCGGATTTGAAGGGGGCCAAACCCCCATGGTGCGCCGCCTGCCCAAATTCGGCTTCACCAACCCCACCCGCGTGGAGTACAAAGGCATCAACCTGGACGCCATCCAGGCCCTGGCCGGCAAGCTGGGCTTGAAAACGGTGGACATCGAGGCCCTGCGCCAACATGGCCTGATCTCCCGCAATGACCTGGTGAAGGTGCTTGGGCGCGGGGAGGTCAAGGACGCCATCGAGGTGAAGGCCCATGCGTTCAGCGCCACGGCCAAGGCCGCCATCGAGGCCAAAGGAGGCAAAACCGAAATCGTGGATCCCCGAGGATGAAGAATTTCATCGAAACGGTCAAGAACATCTGGCGGATCGAGGAGTTGCGCAACCGCATCCTGATCACGCTGGGGCTCTTGCTCGTGTTCCGCATCGGCAGCTTCATCGCATTGCCGGGGGTGGACAGCACCCGGCTGTCCAGCGGTACCGGTGCCGGTTCCGGCCTGGTGGACCTGCTGAGCATCTTCACCGGTGGAGCATTCACGCGGGCCAGCATCTTCGCCTTGGGCGTCATGCCGTACATCAGCGCCAGCATCATCATGCAGCTGGCCGGCATCGCCGTGCCCATGGTGCAGAAGATGCAAAAGGAGGAGAGCGGCCGCCGCAAGATCAACCAGTGGACCCGCTACATGACCATCCTGATCTGCATCTTCCAGGCACCGGGCTACCTGCTCACCTACGTGGATGCCTCGGCCCGGCCCGAAGGGCAGTTCTGGATGATGACCAGCATCGTGATCCTCACCGTGGGCACCCTCTTCGTGATGTGGCTCGGCGAGCGGATCACCGAACGGGGATTGGGCAACGGCGTGTCGTTGATCATCATGATCGGCATCCTGGCCAACCTGCCCCAATCCTTCCTGCAGGAATTCATCGGCCGCACCACAGGCGGCGGCGGCATGGTGGTGATCCTGCTGGAGGTGGTGATCTGGCTGCTGATCATCGCGGGCAACGTGCTGCTGGTGCAGGGCACCCGGCGCATACCCGTGCAGTTCGCCAAGCGCGTGCAGGGCAACAAGCAGTACGGCGGGGTGCGCAACTACATCCCCCTGAAAGTGAACGCCGCCGGGGTGATGCCCATCATCTTCGCGCAAGCCATCGTGCTGGTGCCCATGTACATTGCGCAGATGCCCGTGTTCGAGGGCAACCCGCCGATGTGGCTGCAGCAGTTCACCAACTACCAGAGCTTCCCGTACAACCTCACGTTGTTCCTCATGGTGGTGGCGTTCACCTACTTCTACACCGCCATCACGGTGAACCCCAACCAGCTTTCGGACGACCTGAAGCGCAACGGCGGGTTCATCCCCGGCATCAAGCCCGGCAAGCAAACGGCCGGCCACATCGATGACCTGCTCAGCCGCATCACCCTGCCCGGGTCCATCTTCCTGGGCCTGGTGGCGATCCTGCCGGCCTTCGTGGGCATGGCCGGGGTGAAACAGGGCTTTGCCCAGTTCTTCGGCGGTACCTCCCTGTTGATCATGGTGGGCGTGTTGTTGGACACGCTGCAGCAGATCGAAAGCCATTTGTTGATGCGGCATTACGACGGCCTGATGAAATCCGGCCGGATCAAAGGAAGGACGAGCTCAGCTTTCGGCATGGCCGGATAAGGAATGGCAAAGCCGGTGAACAAACTGGGCGTGGAGGAGATCGAGTTGGTAAGGAACAGTTCTTTGCTTGTTGGTAAGACCTTGGCCGAAGTGGCCCGCGTGATCGCCCCCGGGGTGACCACCGGAACACTGGACCGGTTGGCGGAGGAATTCATCCGCGACAACGGTGGCCTACCCGGGTTCAAAGGCCTTTATGGCTGCCCCTCCACACTGCTGGTCAGTGTGAACGAGGAAGTGGTGCATGGCCTGCCCGGCGACCGCGTGCTGAAGGAAGGCGACATCGCCAGCGTGGATTGCGGGGTGCTGATGGACGGTTTCTACGGGGACAGCGCCTACACCTTCGAGGTGGGGCCCGTGGCACCGGAAACGGTGACGCTGCTGCGCGTGACGAAGGAGTGCCTGGCCTTGGGCATTGAACAGGCCGTGGCCAACCAGCGCACGGGCGACATCGGTTTCGCCGTGCAGCAGCATGCCGAAGCCCATGGCTACGGCATCGTGCGCGAACTGGTGGGGCACGGCGTGGGCCGCAAACTGCACGAGCCGCCGGAAGTGCCCAACTACGGCCGCCGTGGACATGGTGCCCGCCTGCATGAAGGCATGGTGATCGCCATTGAACCCATGGTGAACATGGGCCGCAAGGAAGTGCGGCAACTGGAAGACGGCTGGACCGTGGTGACACAGGACGGCCAGCCCAGCGCCCACTTCGAGCACACCGTGGTGGTACGCCAGGGACAGGCAGAGGTCTTATCAACGTTCAGCTACATCGAGGATGTACTGAAGGAAAAGGGATACACAACGGTGTGAACGGCACCGCGGACAGGGAATGAACGGCCCCCGGGCCAAAAGAACAGGAAGGAAGGTACATGAGCAGAGCAGGGAACATAGAGCAGGACGGCGTCATCAAGGAGGCGTTGAGCAATGCCATGTTCCGTGTGGAGCTGGAGAACGGACACGTCATCGTGGCGCACATCTCGGGAAAGATGCGGATGCACTTCATCCGGATCCTGCCCGGCGACAAGGTGAAGGTGGAAATGAGCCCGTACGACTTGAGCAAGGGCCGCATCACCTTCCGCTACAAAACGTAAGGAAAAGCAGAACACAACGACCCCAAATGAAGACCAGGGCCTCGATAAAGAAACGTTCGGTGGATTGCAAATTGGTGCGCCGCAAAGGACGTTTGTACATCATCAACAAGAAGAACCCGAAGTTCAAGCAGCGTCAAGGCTGATAACCGATAGACCATGGCACGTATCGCAGGCATCGACCTCCCCAAGACCAAACGTGGCGCCATCGGGCTCACGTACATCTACGGCATCGGCCGCAGCACCGCCCTCTCCATCCTGGAGCAGGCCGGCATCGATCCCGACGTCAAGGTCCAGGACTGGACCGACGACGACCAGTCGCGCATCCGCACGGTGATCAACGAGAACATCAAGGTGGAAGGCGCCTTGCGCAGCGAGGTGCAATTGAGCATCAAGCGCCTGGTGGACATCAACTGCTTCCGTGGCACCCGCCACCGCCAAGGGCTCCCCCTCCGCGGCCAGCGTACCCGTACCAACGCCCGCACCCGCAAAGGCAAGCGCAAGACCGTGGCGAACAAGAAGAAGGTGACCAAGTAACATCAGTTGCCAGTTGTCAGTTGCCAGTAGGCAACCACTGACAACCGACAACGGACAACCGACAGCTGAAGACAATGGCAAAGCAAGAAAAAGGCGGCGGGGCCGCAGGCAAGAAGAAGAAGAAGAACGTGGTGGTGGAGGCCTTCGGGCAAGCCCACATCCGTGCAACCTTCAACAACCTGATCGTGAGCCTGACCAATAACAAGGGTGAGGTGATCAGCTGGAGCAGCGCCGGGAAGATGGGCTTCCGCGGCAGCAAGAAGAACACCCCGTATGCCGGGCAGGTGAGCGCCGAAGAGGCCGCTCGCGAAGCCTTTGAGCTGGGCCTGCGCAAGGTGAAGGTGTTCGTGCGCGGCCCCGGAGGCGGCCGTGAGAGCGCCATCCGCGCACTGCACAACAGCGGCGTGGAGGTGACCGAGATCCTCGACCAGACGCCCTTGCCGCACAACGGCTGCCGGCCGCCCAAGAAACGCCGCGTTTGATCAACCCGAATTAACCGTAGGGGGCTTGAAGCACCCCGTTGTCGGTGCGCCTGCCGCACCCAAAACCAAGAAGCATGGCACGTTACATTGGACCCAAGACGCGAATCGCGCGCAAATTCAAGGAGCCGATCTTCGGACCCGACAAATGGATGGAGCGCAAGCCCCATTCCCCCGGCCAGCATGGCCCCAACGCCCGCCGCCGGCGCACCGAGAGCGAGTACAAGCTGCAGCTCACCGAAAAGCAGAAGGCCAAGTACACCTATGGCATCCTCGAGCGCCAGTTCCGCAAGATGTTCAGCCTGGCCGCCAGCAAGAAGGGCATCACCGGTGCGGTGCTGCTCAGCCTGTGCGAGGCCCGCTTGGACAATACCGTCTACCGCCTGGGCATCGCCCCCACGCGGCGCGCCGCCCGCCAGTTGGTGGGCCATGGCCACATCACGGTGAACAAAGGCGTGGTGAACATCGCCAGCTACTCCCTCCGCCCCGGCGATGAGGTCGCCGTGCGCGAACGCAGCCGCAGCCTGGAGGCGATCACCAGCAGCCTCTCCACCCACACCAACCGGTTCGACTGGCTGGATTTCAACCCGGCCACCATGACCGGCAAGATGATCGCCATGCCCGAGCGCGCGCAGATCCCGGAGAACATCCGCGAGCAGCTCATCGTCGAATTGTACTCCAAGTAAGAACCCCCAAACAGACCGAGCAACCCATGCCAATCCTTGATTTCCAGAGACCGGACAAGGTCTCCATGATCGAAGCCGACGACAAGCACGGAATCTTCGAGTTCCGCCCCTTGGAGCCCGGCTATGGCATCACCATCGGCAATTCCCTGCGCCGGATCCTGCTCAGCAGCTTGGAGGGCTTCGCCATCACCAGCGTGCGCATTGACGGTGTGGAGCACGAGTTCAGCACCATCAAGGGCGTGATCGAGGATGTGACCGAGATCGTGCTCAACCTCAAGCAGGTGCGGTTCCGCCGCCAACTTGAGGATGTGAGCACCGAAAAGGTGTCCTTCACCGTGGGCGGCAAGGACAGCTTCACCGCAGGCGACATCGGCAAGCACACCTCGGGCTTCCAGGTGCTCAACCCGGAACTGGTGATCTGCCGGATGGAAAGCAGCGTGAAGCTCCATGTGGAACTCACCGTGGGCAAGGGCCGTGGCTACGTGCCCGCCGATGAGAACAAGGAAGACGGCGCTCCCATGGGCACCATCTTCATCGATTCCATCTTCACCCCGATCAAGAACGTGCGCTACAGCGTGGACAACACCCGCGTGGAACAGAAGACCGACTATGAAAAGCTCACCCTTGAGCTGACCACCGACGGCAGCATCGACCCCAAGAGCGCCCTGCAGGAAGCCGCCAAGATCCTGATCCACCACTTCCTGCTCTTCAGCGATGAGCGCATGACCATCGAGCTGGAAGAGCCTGCCAACGTAGTGGGCGGCGCGGTTTCCACGGCAATGGACCTGGACGAGATGGATGAATCCAGCCAGCACATGCGCCAATTGTTGAAGTCCAAACTCGTGGACCTGGACCTGAGCGTACGTGCATTGAACTGCCTGAAGGCGGCCGATATCGAGACCCTGGGCGACCTGGTGAGCTACAACAAGAACGACCTGTTGAAGTTCCGCAACTTCGGCAAGAAGAGCCTCACCGAACTGGAAGACCTGGTGGAGAACAAGGGCCTCTCCTTCGGCATGAGCGTGGCCAAGTACAAACTGGACCGCGACTGAGCACCGGCCAAGCAGGGAAACCTGCTTCAAACAGACCAACATGAGACACGGAAACAAGAACAACGCGCTCGGGCGCAAGAAGGCCCACCGCGACAGCATGCTCAGCAACATGGCCTGTTCGCTGATCGAGCACAAGCGCATCCAAACCACCCTGGCCAAGGCCAAGGCCCTGCGGGGCTTCGTGGAGCCGCTGATCACCAAAAGCAAGGAGGACAGCACCCACAGCCGCCGCGTAGTGTTCAGCTACCTGCGCAGCAAGGAGGCCACCGCCGCCCTGTTCCGCGACGTGGCCCCCAAAGTGACCGGCCGTCCGGGCGGCTACACCCGCATCATCAAGCTGGGCAACCGCCTGGGCGATGCCGCAGAACTGGCGATGATCGAGATGGTGGATTTCAACACCCTGTACGCGGCCAAGGAGAAGGCCGGGGCCGAAGTGAAGCGTACCCGCCGCAGCCGCGCCAAAGCCAAGCCTGCCGAGGCGGAAGCCGATAGCAAGGCCGTGGATGAGGCAGAAGCCGCGCCCCAAGGCGAGTGATCGCCGGCCTGTACGACCATGGATGAACGGGGCGCCCTACGGTGCCCCGTTCCGTTTTACCACAGTTAGATTTGCCCCGCCCGGGCCCAACCTCAAACCCGTAACCTGATGCTCACCAGCCAACTCCCCAAAGCCGTCCTCTTGTTGCAGGACGGCACCCGCTTCGAGGGGCGTGCCATCGGCACCCGCGCCACTTCCGTGGGCGAGATCTGTTTCAACACCGGCATGACCGGCTACCAGGAGATCTTCACCGACCCCAGCTACACCGGCCAGATCATGGTGATGGCCGCACCGCACATCGGCAACTACGGCGTGCGCGAAGGCGCACAACGGCCGCTGGACGGGGAACATGAGGGCCCCGTGGTGAGCATAGCCGGGCTGGTGGTGAAGAAGTTCAGTGAGGTATGGAGCCGTCCCGCGGGCACCGGATCCTTGGAAGACCTGCTGCAACGGGCGGGCATTGCCGGCATCAGCGACATTGATACGCGCAAGCTCGTGCGCCACATCCGTGACCACGGCGCCCAGAACGCCATCATCGACAGCACCGGCCTCAGCCACGCCGAGCTTCGCGATCGCTTGGCCCAAGCCCCGGACATGGCAGGCCTTGAGCTTTCCAGCCGCGTAAGCACACCCGAGGCCTATGATGCAGGCCCGGCGGATGCGGCCTGGCGGGTGGCCTTGTTGGATTTCGGCATCAAGCTCAACACCGTGCGCTGGTTGGTGGAACGGGGATGCCTGGTGCGTGTCTTCCCCCTGAACACGCCGGTGCCGGAGCTGCTGCAATGGAAGCCCACCGGCTTTCTGCTCAGCAACGGTCCCGGGGATCCCTCCGCCATGCCCCAGGCCCAGCAAATGGTGAAGGACGTGCTGGCCACCGGACTGCCCGTGTTCGGCATTTGCCTGGGGCACCAGCTGTTGGCCGAGTGCCATGGCGTGCGCACCACCAAGATGCACCATGGCCACCGCGGCATCAACCACCCGGTACGCAACCTCATCACCGGCAAGAACGAGGTCACCTCCCAGAATCACGGCTTCGTGGTGGACCGCCTTCAGGCGGAACAGCATCCGGCCATGGAGATCACCCACCTGCACCTCAACGACGGCAGCGTGGCCGGCCTCCGGCTCATCGGCCGCCCCGTGTTCAGCGTCCAGCACCACCCCGAGGCCGGTCCCGGTCCTTGGGATTCACAGTATCTCTTCGACCAGTTCGTGGACGAAATGAAGGCCTCCATGGGCATGCCCCGGATCCGTGTGCAACACGTATGAGCGCAAGCCGTAGAAAGGCATTTTCCAGGCGGCACCGGCCCCGACAAACACATACCGCTTAACAACCTCAGATGAGCGTCATCGCCAAGATCCAAGCCCGAGAGATCCTCGATTCACGCGGGAACCCCACCATTGAGGTGGACGTGTACACCGACAGCGGCCGCATCGGCAGGGCCGCCGTGCCCAGCGGGGCCAGCACCGGTGCACATGAGGCCGTGGAGCTGCGCGACGGGGACAAGAAGCGCTACCTGGGCAAGGGCGTGCTGAAAGCCGTGGCCAACGTGAACGGCCCTTTGAACGACGAACTCAACGGTGTCTTCGTTGGCGACCAGGCCGCCATTGACCGCCAAATGATCGCGTTGGACGGCACCGCCAACAAAAGCAACCTGGGCGCCAACGCCATGCTGGGCGTATCGCTGGCCGTGGCCAAAGTGGCCGCCAGTGAGGCCGGCCTGCCGCTCTACCGCTACGTGGGCGGCACCAATGCCTTTACCCTGCCCGTGCCCATGATGAACATCCTCAATGGCGGCGCCCATGCGGACAACAAAGTGGATATCCAGGAATTCATGGTGATGCCCGTGGGGGCATCCACGTTCGCCGAAGGCCTGCGCATGGGCACCGAGGTGTTCCATGCGTTGAAAGGCGTGCTCAAGGCGAAGAAACTGGGCACCAACGTGGGTGATGAGGGCGGTTTCGCACCCGACCTGAAGAGCAACGAGGAAGCGTTGAAGCTGGTGATGCAGGCCATTGAAAAGGCCGGGTACCGCCCTGGCGAGGACATCATGGTCGCGCTGGATGCCGCAAGCACGGAATTCTTCGATGCCAAGAAACAGCGCTACATATTGGAAAGCACCGGGGACAGCCTCACCGCCGATGACATGATCGCCATGTGGAAGGATTGGAGCAAGCGCTATCCGATTCTGAGCATTGAGGACGGCATGGCCGAAGATGATTGGAGCGGTTGGAAGAAGTTGACCAAGGCCATCGGCGACAAGGTGCAGCTGGTGGGCGACGACCTGTTCGTGACCAACACCAAACGCTTGGCCGAAGGCATCCGGAAGGAGATCGCCAACAGCATCCTGGTGAAGGTGAACCAGATCGGCACGCTCACCGAAACGCTGGAGGCCGTGGAGATGGCACACCGCGCGGGATACACCGCCGTGATGAGCCACCGCAGCGGTGAAACGGAGGACACCACCATCGCCGACCTCGCCGTGGCCACCAACTGCGGCATGATCAAGACCGGGAGCGCCAGCCGCAGCGACAGGATCGCCAAGTACAACCAACTGTTGCGCATCGAAGAGCAGTTGGGCACCGGGGCGCGTTACCCGGGGCGTGGCCTGAAGTACGTGGGCTGATCGGCCTACTGGTCCAGGTCGATGTAGCGGTCAAGCAGCTCCTGCAACTCCGCCTTTCCTTGCCGGAGGAGCCGTGCGGTATCGTGCATCCGGCTGCTGTCGCGCACTTCGATGGTGGCCCCGCCGGTGGCATCAAAGACCACGGTTTGCGTGCTGTCCGCCATGCCAAAACCGTTGTTGAAGGTCCAAAAGGCACTGTGTGGAGTGGCCGCGCTGAACAAGTCCCGGCCCCAACGGAACTTGGTGCGGGGCAGGCCCAGCTGCGCGAGCAGCGTCACCGGGAAGTCCACATGGCTGCCGAAGGTTTCGCTCCGTTGCCCGCGCAGTTCGTCCTGCAGGGCCCCACCGGTGATGAGGAACGGGATGCGGTGGCGCGCCGCGCTGTACTGCGGTCGGTTGTGCGGCAGGTAGTGCCCATGGTCGGCCAGGATGAAGATGAGCGTGTTGGCATACCAGTCCTGTTGCTTGGCGGCATCGATGAATTGCCCCAGGCAGCGGTCCGTGTAGTGGACCGTATTCCGGTACAGCTGTGCATCACTTCCGGAGAATCCCTCCTCCACTGGCGCGTCGAAGGGCTCGTGGCTGGTGGAGGTCATCAGGATGTGGAAAAAGGGGCGTGGGGAGGTGGGGGCGTCCTGCAAGTGGAACGCGAAGAGTTCCTCATCAAAGGCTCCCCAGCGCGTGCGCCGCTTGATGGGGAAGGAGGTGTCATCATGCACCTGCCCGAAGCCCATGGTCTCCAAATAGGCGCGGGTGTTGGCAAAGGAGGCATCACCGCCGTAGTAGTAGCGCGAGGCGTAGCCGATGCTGTCCAGTGATCGGGCCACGCTGGGCAGCCGGTCGAACTTGCCGAACATGCGGATGACGGTGGTGGTGGGCTGTGACGGGAACCCGCTGACCAAGGCGCATAACCCCTGCTCGGTGCGGAAGCCGGTGGAATAGAAATTGGTGAAGAGCAGGCCATCGCTGCACAGACGGGTGTAACGGGGGGCCACCCCGCTGTCTCCGCCCAGCGGTCCGATCACGTCCGCCGTCCAGCTTTCCAGCAGCACCACCAGCACATTGGGCCGGTCGTTCTTCAGGATCGACAGGTTTGGAGCACCGGTCGGTGGCCGGCTTTGGGCCACCCGTAGGCGGGCTTCCACGGCAGGCATGAAGGCGTAGGGATTGTGCGTGAACTGTGCGGGTTCCACCAGCACGGACAGCAGGTTCCACATGCTGTTCATGGCGGCCAGATTGAGCACCGGGCGCGTGGAGAACCAGCTCCAGCCCTTGTTGATCGGATCATCCTGGGGGCCGCCGCGCAGGGCCATTGCACATAGCAGGGGCAAGAGCACCGCGGTGGTGGCCCTGCCGGGCAGGTTGCCGCCGAGATAGGACCGGCGATGGTCGATCCGGTGCAGCAGGAACAGGAACAGGATGCTCTCCAGCACCGCCACCAGCAGGAGCAGCGCCGTGTTGCCGGGCGAAGTGGCCCCCATCACCTCCCCGGGCCAGCGCAGGTAGCCCAGGGCCTTTCGGTCGATCTTCACGCCCCAGGCGTCGAACAGCCCGATGTCCGCTGCATTCACCAATGCACTGGCCATGATGAACGTGCCCAGGAACACACGGATGGAAAGACGGAGCCAGCGGTATTCACCGAAGAGCAGCGGCAGGCTCAGGAGCACCACCACCAGCAGCACGTAGCCCGTGGTGGAAACGTCCATGGGCAAGGCCGTCCAGTGGCATTGCAGGACCTCCTTCCAGGAAATGCCCTGCAAGGACCGGTGGCTGAAGGCCAGGAACAGGTGCCGTTGCACCAGGAAGAGGGCGAGCAGAAGCAAGGCCAGGAGGCCGAGGTGGCGAAGTAGGTTCTTCACGGCAGGGCCGGTGTTCAGGGGGTGATGTGCAACGGCCCCAATGGCATGGTGGCACCATTGGCATGCTGCACGGAGAGCAGTACGGTTTGCGCGGCCACGTGGGGAAGCCCCACCCGGTCCGGGCTTTGGTGCAGCCGCCATTTCCCAAGGGCACGCCCTTGCAGATCATGGATGAGCAGGTGCGCTCCACGGAGGTCTTCACCGGCGGGTGCAAGCAACATGATCGCATCGGTAGCCGGGTCCGGATAGTAACGCCAGCCATGGCCTTGTTGGGGTATTTCCGGAACGGCCGTGGCCGTGGTGCGCCAGGCGATCGCATAGTCCCCCGCAACCAGGCCGGGCATGTCCAACCGTGCGTTCTTGTCCGTGGGGTTCCCCAAAGTGCTCACCACGGTGGGCCTTGCGGCCCAGGGGGCTTGTGGCCCGGGGCGGTACAGTAGCACCAAGCTGTCTTCATGAAAGACCAACCCGCCGGCGTCCTGCATCAGGCCTTGGTCGAAGGCACCGGGAAAGCCGGGGCGGCCGTCCACGGTGAAGCGCAGCGTGATCTCCGTGCCGGGTTGGGCATCGGTTTCGATGCGCCACCAACGGTCAGGTGAAACGGAGTATCCGTCGGCTTCATCGGCAGGCACCCAGAACTCCTCGGTACGCACCCGCACGGGAGCGGCCAGCCCGTCGGTGATCAACCGCAGGTCGGTATAGGTGAGGTACAGCTGGCCGGTTGCATGGATCGTGGCGGTATCCCACGTGGTCTGTAGCGCCAGCCGGTCATCGTCGTTGAGGCGGATGGTGGCCGGTGCGAACTCCGTGCTGATGGCCACCTCGGAAACGGCACCGCCGAGCACTGCGGCTTGCCGGTGCATGTTGCCGGCCTCCCCGAGGCAGGTGACCGATACGGGGACGTTGTGGAACAAGGCGGCGCCGCCGCGGTTTTTCTGTTTGATGTACACGGTGGTCAGGTGGTGTGTGCCATCGAAGGCCGTTTGGAAGGAGTCCACCATGAAGGCGGCTCCGCCGGGTTGCAGGATCCAATCCGCGAAGAAATCGGTGAGGTCCGTGCCGGTGGCGGCGCCGAGGCTGTCCCGCAGGGCCGTGCTGCCCATGGCGGTGTATGCGTTGGTGGCAAGCACCTGCTTGATGCCGGCGCTGAATAGGCTGTCGCCCAACGTGGCCCGCAGCGTGCGTGCAATGTCGGCGCCCTTGCTGTAGGACGTTTCGCCGTAGGTGACCTCGGCAGGCACGTTGGCCAAGGCATACCAGCCACCGTCACGCAAATGGGCCGTGCTCACCACTTCGCGGTGGTTCTGGCGCACCTTGGCCTTGTATGCATCGGTGCCGTAGAGGTGCTCGATGAAGAGCATGGCGCAGAAGTCGGCAAAACCCTCGTTGATGTACATCTCCTCCGGCGTGGCGCAGGTGATCAGGTTGCCGAACCAGTGGTGCGAAAGCTCGTGGGCCACCAAGTCTTCGTTGGCCAAGGTGCCGTCGGCGGCAAAATCCGGATAGCAGATGTTGGTGGCATGTTCCATGGCCCCGGCACTGGTGAGCACATAGCCCACACGGTTCCAGCGGTAGGGCCCGAACCACTGTTCGAAGGCATCAAAGGCATCCTGCAGGTGGCTGAAGGAAGCCCGCATGTCCGCCGTATCTCCGGGCAGGGCGGCAAGCACCACGGGAATGCTGCCGCCCGCCACGCTGGGGAAGGTGTCCTGCACTTCCGCATAGTTGCCGGCGGCCACCGAGGCCAGGTACGCGGGGATCGGCTGGTCCAACCGCCACCGGGTGGTGCGTTCACCATTGCCCTGTTCGGTGATCTCCTGCAACGCCCCGTTGGCGTAAACGGAGCGGCCGTTGGTGGTGCGCACCACGAATTCGAAGGAGCAGCGTTCCACGAAGTTGTCGAAGCATGGGAACCAGGCCCGGCCGAAGGAGTGCGGCACGGCATCGAACGCCACGCCAAGGTCGTATTGGTAGTTGGACAAGGTGTAGAAACCGCCGAAACCGCTGGGGTCCGTGGCGGGGTTGCCGCCGTAGCTCACCGTCAGCAGGAGGGTGTCGCCCACGCCCTGGGTGGCCTGCAGGTCGATGCGGAGCAGCTCATCGGCCTGGATGAACGGCATCTGGGCGCCGTTCATCACCACCGAGTCCACGGGCAACTGCAGGTCCAGGAGCAGCGTGCTGATGCCGGCCACCCGCGGGGTGCAGGCGATGGTGGCATCGGCACGTACCAGGCCGGAAGATGTATTGGTGAGGTCGAGCTCGATGCGGGTGTGGAGCAGATCGATGCTGTCGCTGCGCGTGGCGCTGCCCACCCACTCGTTTTGGGCCATCGCGGCCGTGGTGAGGCACGGCAGCAGTGCCCAGGTGAGGGGATGGAGGAAGGAGGCCATTGGCGCGAATGTACCGCAACGGCGAGGCCCTTCATGCCGGCTCCAAGCACCCGGGCCGGTGGTGACCTATCTTTGGGCAGCACGTGCCCTTGGCTTGCCCGCCCTGTGTACCATGGCCACCACATGAAACCGAGCAACGAGCTCTTCGATCTGATCCGGTCGCTGACCAAATCGGAGAAACGGTTCTTCAAGCTGCATTCCGCCCTGCAAAGCGGGGAGAAGAATTACCTGCGGATCTTTGATGCGATCGACAAGCAGAAGGAGTACGATGAGGCGGCGATCAAGAAGCAGTTCACCAAGGAGACCTTCATCCGGCACTTCCCTTCGGAGAAGAACCACCTGTACAAGTTGATCCTGAAGGCGCTTCGGGCCTACCACGCGGATTCCAGTGTCTCCGGCATCCTCAAGCAGCACATCAACAACATCGAGATCCTCTTCGGCAAGGCGTTGCATGAGGAAGCCACCAAGGTGCTGCAGCGCGCCAAGCACATCGCCAAGGAACATGAACGGCTGTACCTCTGGTTCGAGCTGCTGAGCTGGGAGAAGATGTTGATCGAGGAGGCCTACCATTCGGGCAATTTCACCCGGGACCTCAACAGCCTGATCAAAGAGGAGGAAATGGTGCTGGAGAAATTGCAGAACCTGGCCACCTACAATGTGCTGTATGCCAAGATCAACTACGTGTTCCGGAGCGGGGGCTATGTCCGTACCGAGGAGGAGCACGCCATGGTGGAGGAGATCAGCGGACACCCGCTGATCGTGGGCAAGAACACGGCCCTGACCCACCGGGCCAGCACCATCTGCCACTACACCCAGGGATTCTGCCAATGGGCCAAGCGTGATTGGGCCGCGAGCTATGCGAAGTTCGCCCGGGTCAAGGAGATCCTGGACAAGCACCCCCTGCTGAAGAAGGACCTGCCCCAGCGGTATGTGCGCACGCTGTACTACCTGATCCAGTGCGAGATCGAGCTGGGGGATTTTGCACACGTGGCATCGGACATTGAGAAGTTGCGGGAACTGCCCGGCAAAACCGGTTTCGGCGACATCGACATCCGCTTGCTCGTGTTCTGCAACAGTTGGTTGAGCGACCTTCGCTACCACGACCGTGCCGGGGCTTTTGCCGAGGGCGTGCTGCTGGAGGAAGAGGTGATGAGGGGCATGGCCCTTTGGGATGCACAATTGCCCAAGGAGTATGAACTGGAGTTCTTCTTCCTGCTGGCCACGTTGAACTTCGGGGCGGGGAACTTGAGCCGCTCGCTGTTCTGGCTGAACAAGGTGCTCAACGATGCGGAACCCGCGCTGCGCCAGGATATCTTCACCTATGCGCGGTTGTTCAACCTGGTGGTGCACTATGAGCTGGGCAACTACGAGCTGTTGGAGTACATCGTGCGCAGCACCCAACGGTACCTCAGCAAGCGGCAGCGGGCCTACGGCGTGGAAGCGGCCTTGATCGAGCACATCAAGAAATTGGCCCGCAGCAGTTCCGCCGACGCCAAGCGCAAGCTGATGGTCTCGCTCCAGTCCAACTTCGATGAGTTGATGAGGGACCCGAACGAAAGCACCGTGCTGAAGTACTTCAATTTCCGGGCATGGGTGGCCGCGAAAGTGGAAGGGCTGCCCTTTGACCAAGTGGTGAAGCGCCAAGCGCTGCCCGCCCCGTAGCAAACGGCGCTTCCTCACCGGCCTGCCCGTACCACCCTGAACTCCGTGCGCCGGTTGGCCTGGTGTTCGTCCTCGGTGCACTTCACCCCATCGCCGCACCGGTTCACCAATTCAGTTTCTCCATAGCCCTTGGCCAGCAAACGGTCGGGGTCCACCCCTTTGCGCACCAGGTAGTCCACGGCGCTCTTGGCCCGGGCATCGCTCAACACCAGGTTGTACAAGTCGCCTCCCCGGCTGTCGGTGTGCGAACCCAGCTCGAAGGTGAGCTCCGGATTGTCGGTGAACACCACCACCAGCTTGTCCAGTTCAGCGGCGGCGTCGGGGCGGATGTCCCATTTGTCATAGTCGTAGTAGATGTTCGGCACCGGGAATGGCTTGTCCAGTTCCAGCGGTTTCATGCCGATGTCGACGCGCAGCGTGGTGCTCATTGCCAGCCCCACCGTGCTGGCCGTGGTGCTCCGCGTGAGCAGTCCTTCCTTGGTGGCGGTGATGGCATAGGTGGTGTTGGGCTTGAGGGTGAAGCTGAACCTCCCGCTGTCATCGGCGGTGCCTTGCTCCAGGAGGTGGTCCGTGAGGTTTTCCAAGGTGATCCTGGCGGCGGGCACCGGGCGGTCGCCATCCGCCAATGTCACGGTTCCTTCCAAGGCGAATACCGGCGGGTTCACGCGCAAGGCATAGGTCCAATCCGTGCCCGAGCGGTTGCTGCTGAGGTAGCCACGGGTGCCGGTACTGTCCAGCCATAGCCCGAAGTCATCACGCGTGGTGTTCACGGGGTAGCCCATGTTCCTGGGTTCGCTCCAGTGTTCGCCCTCCTTGTGGGTCTCCAGGATGTCCAGCCCGCCCATGTTGTTGTGGTTGGTGCTGGAGAAGTACAGGGCGTCGCCCACTACGGTGGGGAACATCTCATCGCCGGATGTGTTGATGGTGGGCCCCATGTTCACGGGGGCTTCCCACCCGGTGCCCAGGTCCCGGCAATACCAGAGGTCCTTGCCGCCCAGGCCGCCGGGCCTGTCACTGGTGAAGTAGAGCGTTTTCCCGTCATTGCCCAAGGCGGGCTGCCCAACGGAGAATGCATCGCTGTTGTAGCTGAATTCACTGATCTCCCCCCACGTGCCGTCCTGTTGGAGCGTGGCGCGGAACAACTTCAGGTTGCTGATGTTCTTTTCGTCCTTGATCAGTTTGCGGCCATAGTAGTTGCTACGGGTGAAGTAGAGCGTTTTTCCGCCGTTGGCCAGCACCGCAGGTCCCTCATGGTAGGGCCCGTTCACCTGGCCCTTGAGCAGCTGTGTAGCGCCGGGCGGGGCGTTGGTGATCTCGGCGCGGTACAGGTCGGTGAAGGAATAGCCGGACCACGGGTCCTGTTTGTTGGCCAAGGCGCCCCGTTGGCCGGTGAAGAGGATGGCCTGCCCGTCGGGCACAGCGGAGAAGGCCGTGGCCACGCCTTCCAGCACCAAGGAGTCCACGGCATAGCGTGAGCTGTCGGAATAGAATGACTTGTAGCCTTGTGTGGACCCGATGAGCTCGGTGATGTCCCGCCGTTCGGGCTGGTCCTGCCAGGCGCGCACCAGCAGGGATTCCGCTTCGTGGTAGCTGCCCAGGTTCATCAGCAGGCGGCCATACTGGTAGGCATCGGCCCCGTTGAGCGGAGCGAGCTGCTCAGCGGCGCCGTAGTGCGCCGCGGCTTCCTCCACCTTGTTCTGCTTGGCTTCGGCCTTGGCTGCCAGGATCAGCAGGTCGCGGTCCTGGCGGTGCTTGAGGGCCTTGTCGAAATGGTGTTCGGCCTTGCTGTACGCGAGCAGGCCCATGGCCTGGCTGCCTTTGCGCACATGGTGGTCGGCACAGGAGGCCAGGGCCATGGCCGCCAGCAAGGCCAAGGGGATGGGATGGTTGCAGGCCCGCATCAGAAGTATCTCGGGTTTTTGATCATGATCGGTTCACGGCCCAGGTCGATGCCGAGCATCACTTCGTGCGAGCCGCCGTTGTACGGGCGCAGGCCGGAGGTGTTCATGTCGTACGCATAGCCCACGCGGAGCAAGTGGTTCACCTGGCATTCGACCATGCCCACCACCGCATCGCCGGTGCGGTAGCCGGCGCCCAGCCAAAAGCGGTCCTTGAACAGCACGTTCAGGTTCAGGTCAGCCTCAGGAGGCGCCTGTTGCTGGTACTTCACCAGGAGGCTGGGCTTGAGGTCGAAGTGCTCGTTCAATTCGAACACGTGGCCGGCGTTGAGGTAGTAATGCTGGGTGAAGTAGTGGTCGGGAGCGGTGGCAAGGTCCGTGGTGATGGTGCCGTCGGCGGCGGTGATGGTGGGCACCGAGAGCCCGACGAAGGAAAGCCGGTTGCTCCAGTAGATCCCGAAGCCGAACTTGCCCACCGCCGCATTGCTGATGTCCGCCTGGTACACGGCGTCCTGCGCATCCCAGTAGACCAGTTCGCCCAGGCGTGCACTGTACAGGGAGATCCCTGCCCTGAGGCCGAAGGCCAGGTGGCCGTTGTCGCCGGTCCGGATGCGGTAGGCGTAGTGGGCGGCCATTTCCATGTCGCGGCTCACGCCGATCAGGTCGTGGCTGAAGGTGAGGCCCAGGCCCATCTTGTTGTTCCATACGGGGCCGTCTATGCCCAGGAGGTTTGTACGTGGCGCGCCTTCCATGCCTGCCCATTGGCTGCGGTGCAGCGCGGTGGCGCTGGTGTAGGGGTGGCTGCCCGCATAGGCCGGGTTGATGAAGAGCCCGTTGAACATGTACTGGCTGATCATCAGTTCCTGTTGGGCATGGGCCATGTAGGGGCCGCCCCACAGGAGTGCGGCCGTGGTGAGGAGCCTGATGCTGCGCATGGCGGTTCCAGGTGTTGGCTTAGCGGCGGAGGTCCACATAGTTCTGCAAGGTCAGTTCGGCACTCAGGCGAAGCACCACGAAGTAGGTGCCGTTGGGCAGGCCCTGCCCTTGTTGGTTCTCGCCGCGCCAATCATTGGAGTAGTTGAGGTGGTCATAAACCACGTTGCCCCATCGGTTGAACACGGTGATCCGGTTGTTGGGCCAACTCTCGATGCCGTGTACGACGAAGGCGTCGTTCTGGCCGTCGCCGTTGGGGGTGAAACCGGTGGGCATCGCCAGGTCGTCCGGTTGGTCGAGGAGGATGGTGAGTTCAAGCGTGCAGCCGTTGGCGTCGGTGACGGTCACGGTGTACATGCCGGCCGGAAGCCCGGTGCGCGGGTCGGTGGTGGCGCCATCGCCCCAGAGGTAGCTGTAGGGCGGGGTGCCACCGGCGACCTGCAGCGCAATGGAGCCGTCGCTGCCGCCCCAGGTGCTGATGTTGAAACCATTGGCGTGCATGGATACGGCCGTGTCCGCCACCAGGGCTTCCGGTGCGCTCACCAGTATGGTCTCCTGCCAGGTGCAGCCGTTGCCGTCGGTGATGGTCACGCTGTAGTCCCCCTCGGGCAAGCCGCTGATCGCGGCTTCGGTGGCACCGTTGTCCCACAGGTAGCCGAAGGGGGCTTGCCCGCTGGTGACGGTGAGGGTGATCGAGCCTTCGGTGGACGCATGGCACAGTGGGTGCACCACGGCGGCCTCGGCTTCCACGGCCGGGCTGCCCGCAACGGTTGCGCTGGTGGTGGCCGTGCAGCCGTTTGCATCGGTGACCACCAGCGTGTAGTTGCCAGCGCCCACGTTCGTCAGGTCTTCGGATTGCGCACCGTTGTCCCAGTCGTAGCTGTAGGATCCGCTGCCGCCGCTGATGAGCGCATCCACGGTGCCTGCCGGTTGGCCGCAGGGAGCCGGCGCTGCGGTGGCCGTGGCGCTGAGGGCCGCGGGTGCTTCCAACGTGATGCATTGTTGCCCGTCGCACCCGTTGGCGTCGGTGATGCTCAGGCAATAGGTGCCCGGGGCAAGGGAATCGATCAGGGCCTCGGAGGAAGTGTACCCATCAGGTCCGGTCCAAAGCAGGGTGAAGGGGGCCACCCCGCCGGTGATCAACGAGCTGATGGAACCGTCGTTGGCACCGAAGCAGCTGATGGCGCTGCCGGAAGGGTAGGCCCCGGCCGCGAGTAGCAGGTCGATGGGCTGCGGTGCGTTCAGGGTGATGTTCTCCGCATGGATGCAGCCCAGCGCATCGGCCACGCTGATCACGTAGGTGCCCGCCACCAAGCCGTTGATGGTGTCCTGGTCGGAGGTGAAACCGTTGGGACCGCTCCAACTGTACGTGTAACCGGCCGTTCCACCGGTCGCGGTCAATTGGATCGAACCGTCGGAGGCGTCCGCGCAACTGGTGTGGAAACCGTTGTGGTCGCTCAGGGTGAATTGCAAGGCCACGGCGCTGTCGGGCTGCTGTACCAGGGCATGCAGCGTGTCCACGCACTGGTGGGCGTCGATCACCACCAATTCGTAACCGCCGGCGATCAGCCCCGAGAGATCGGCCGTGCTGAAGGTGGCGCTGTCCGGCCCGCGCCAGTCGAAGGTATACGGGCCGCCCCCCCCCGAAACGGTGGTGGTGATGCTGCCGGTGGCTTGGCCATGGCAGGGCACGTGCAGGATGCTGATACCTGTGACCAAGGCTTCGTCCGGTTCGGTAAGGGTGATGGAGGTGTCGCGCTGGCAGCCATGATCGTCCGTGATCAGGGCCGTGTACACCCCGGCGGACAGCCCGGCGAGGCCCGGCGTGTTGGCCGTGAATCCCGCGGGCCCGGCCCATGTGATGTCCACCGGTTCAAACCCGCCTGTGACAGTGAGCTCGATCACGCCGGTGCTGCCGCCATGGCAGGGAATGTTCACTTGGCCGTAGTCGGAGGCGTAGAGGTCCAAGCTCATGGGAGCCGCGGCGATCACTTCGGCCTGCACCGTGGTGGCGCAGCCCATGGCACTGGTCACGGTAACGCTGTAGGTGCCTACGGCCAGGCCGGTGAGGTCCTCGGCGCCGGAGAGGAAACCGCCGGGGCCGGTCCACGCCGTGGTGTATGGGGCAAGGCCCCCGGTGATGGAGAGGTTGATGGCGCCGTTGCTGGTGGCATCGCATTCGTTGCTCGTTACGGCCAGCTCAGCCACAAGTGCTTCAGGCGCGTGCAAGGTGAAGAGGCGGCCGGTGGTGCATCCGTTCCCGTCGGTGATCTGCACCGCGTAGGAGCCTGCGCCCAGATCGTCCGGGTCTTCGTCCATCGAAGCGTAGCCGTTGGGGCCGCTCCAGTTGTATTGGTAGGGGGGCAGGCCACCGGCCACGGAAAGGTCGATGGTGCCGTTGGTGCCATCACAGCCCACTTCAAATCCGCTGTGGTCGCTCAATACGGCATCCACGGTCAGGGGCGAGGGGGCGTTCAGGGTGGCCGAAATGCCTGCCGTGCAGCCCGAGGCATCGGTAACGATGGCAACGTAAGTGCCCGGCGCGAGGCCTTGCAGGGCCGCATCGCTTGAAGCGAACCCGCCCGGGCCGTTCCAGCCGATGGTGTAGCCGGGGCTTCCACCAAGGATGGACAAGGTGAGAGTGCCGTCCTGTGCACCGGCGCAGGAAATGGCGTTGCCGTTGCTGTAGGATGAGGTGGCCACGCTGAGCGCCAATGGGGGTGGGGCGCTGAGCGTTATTTGGCTGAACGCGGTGCAGCCGTTGGCATCGGTGATGGCGGCCGTGTAGGTGCCGGGCAGCACGCCCGTGAGGTCTTCCGAAGTGGATTGGAAGCCACCCGGCCCGTTCCATGCCACTTGGTACGGAGCGGTGCCCCCGTTGACCATCAGGTCCACGTTCCCATCGGCCGCTCCCGCACAACTGTGGTTGGTGCCATTGGGGTACACTTGCGCGGTGGCCGTGGCATCGATGCCGGAGGGGTTGGCGAGCGTGATGCCGGCCGATCCGGTGCAGCCCAACGCATCGGTCACCGTAAGCTGGTAGATGCCTGCACCCACGCCGCTGAGGTCGGTGCCTATGCCCAAGGGACCGGTGGGGCTGGACCATGAAGCGAGGTACGGAGCGGTTCCGCCTGAAATGACCGCATGGATGCTGCCGTCCTCACCGCCGTTGCAGGAAGGTTGCGCCGTGGCCATGAGGCCGATCTGTAGCGGGGCCGGGGCTGCCAGCGTGAAGCTGGCCTGGGCGTTGCAGCCATTGGCGTCGTGCACGGTAAGGTGGTATTCGCCGGCAGCCAGCCCGGTGAGGTCCAAGTTGATCGAGGTGAACCCGTCCGGCCCGCTCCAGAAGTAGGTGTAGGCCCCGGAGCCGCCGCTTACGCTGGCATCAATGGAGCCGTCCATCGCGGCGGCGCAGCTCACGTTGTACCCGCCGGAGGTGTTGCTCAGTTGGGCGGCGATCTGGAATTGCCCCGGCTCACCCACGTTGTAGTAGGCCGTGGCCGTGCATCCGGCCGCATCGGTGATCGTTACGGTGTACACCCCGGCGAACAAGGAGGTGATGTCTTCCGTGGTGGCGGAGTAAGCGGGGAAGCCGCTCCACAGGAACGTGTACGCTCCGGTTCCACCCGATACGCCCAGGTCTATGGCGCCGCTGTTGGCCCCTTGGCACTGCGCGGTGGTGATGGCCGCTGTGGGCGTGATGGGAGTGGGTTGGATGAGGTTGATGCTTGTGGAGGCACTGCAGCCGTTGGCGTCAGATGCGTTGACGATATAGGTGCCGGCAATGAGCCCTGAAAGGTCTTCCGTCGCGGATGTGAAGGCACCGGGTCCTCCCCAGGCGAAGGTGTAGGTGCCGCTGCCTCCGGCCACGCCAAGGTCCACTGCGCCCGTGGTCCCGCCATGGCAGAGGATGTCCGTGCCGGTGGTGCTGAGCGCGATCGGGTCCGGGGCCGTCAACGTGGTGGAGGCTTCGGCGGTGCAACCATTGGCGTCGGTGACCGTGGCGGTGTAGAGGCCCGCGCCCAAGCTGGTGATCTGCCAGGCACCGGATATGAAGCCACCGGGACCGGACCAACTGACCGCATAGGCCGGCGTGCCACCGGTGGGCGCAAGGATGATGGAACCGTCTTCGGTGCCATTGCAACTGGTGCCAAAACCTCCGGCGAAGGTGCTGGAGGACAAGGCGGCCGCCAGCTCCGGCGGGGCCACCAAGTAGGTGGAGGTGGTGAGGCTGCAGCCGTTGGCATCGGTCACCGTGAGCGTGTACGTGCCCGCGGCCAGGCCGGAGATGTCCGGTGTGGTGGCGGTGTACCCGTTGGGCCCGATCCATGTGAAGGTGTAGGGCGGTGTGCCTCCGCTGTACACGGTGGTCAAGCCGCCGTCACTGGCACCGGCACAGGTGATGTCATAGCCGCCGTGGTTTTTGTTGGAAAGGGTATAGGCCAGGAGCGGCGGGGGCGCCTGCAAGGTGGTGCTGAAGAGCGCGGAGCATCCGTTGTCGTCCGTCAGCGTGAGGTGGTAGGCGCCACCGGCCAGGCCGCTGATGCCAGGGGTGTTGGCGGTGAATCCGGCCGGGCCGGTCCAGGTGTACTGGTAGGGTTCCGTGCCGCCGTCGGGGTCCAGCAGAATGGCCCCGTCCGTGGCGTCCGCGCAGGATACGGGTTCCACCGAGGCATCAAAGGTGAACATGCCGGGTTCCGTGACGTCGTAGGGTTGTTGCAGCACGCATCCGTTGATGTCCGTGATGGCCACGTGGTACACGCCGGCGAACAACGCGTTGATGTCCTGGGTGCTGGCGGTGAAATCGGCGGGCCCGCTCCACAGGTAGCTGTACGGCGCCGCACCACCGGCCGGCGCCATGTCTACGGCACCGGTATTGCTACCGTGGCAGTTGGCGGGTTGCACAGCAGCCGTGGCCGTGATCGCTTGGGGCGCTACCAAGGTGATGGCCGAATCAAGGGCGCAGCCGTGGCCATCGGTAACGCTGAGCTGATAGGTGCCCGCCGCGACCCCGGTGAGATCTTCCGTGGTGAAGATGCCCCCCAGGCCGTCCTGCCAGTGGAATTGGTAAGTGGGCGTGCCTCCGGTCACGCTTGCGTTGATGTTGCCGTCGTTGGTGCCCGGGCAGCTCACGTGGGCACCGCCGGGGTAGGTCTGTGCGGTCCAGGTGATCGCCAAAGGAGCCGAGGGCCCGCCTACGGTGACCGGTAGGTCCACGGTTTGTGCACACCCGTTCAGGTCGGCGATGGTGGCCGTGTACGGGCCCGGTGCCAAGCCTGTGGCGGTACTGCCGGTTTGTACCGGCGTGGTGTTCCACGTGATCCCGTAGGCACCGCTGCCACCGGTGGCGATGATGGACACGGAACCGTCATTCGCACCGTAACAGGTCACGTTGTGCTGGTTCTCCCAAGAGGCCCCGAGCGGCTGCGTAGGTTGCTGGACAACCACTTGGGCCGATGCCATGCAACCGGCCGCATCTGTAACGGTCACGGTCCAAGTACCGGCACCCAGCCCTGAGGCAGTGGCCGCGTTGGTGGCCGGGGCCGTGTTCCAACTGTACGTGTAGGGAGCAGTGCCACCGGCCGCTTGGGCCGTGGCCGAACCATTGTGGCCACCGTGGCACGGCACGTGGTCCAGCGAGGGCACGGTGGCGCTCAAAGGTTGTGTGGGGCCGCCCACGGCGATGGTGGTGGATGCGGTACACCCGTTGGCATCGGTAAGGGTCGCCGTGTAGTTGCCGGCTGCCAGCCCCGTGGCCGTGGCGGCATGTTGCGCGGGCAGCGTGTTCCAGGTGTAACTATAGGGCGGATGACCACCGGCGACGGCCACGGTGGCTTGCCCGGTGTTGCTGCCGAAGCAGGCCACCGGCGAGCTGCCGCCCGGGCTGGCCGTCAAGGCGGCCGGTTGGGTCAGCGTGGCGCTCTGCGTGGTGGTGCAGCCATGGGCATCGGTGATGGAGAGCAGGTAGGTGCCGGCCGGTATGTTGGTGATGTCAGCATTGGAGGAGGAGAAACCACCGGGCCCGGACCATGTTGTGCCGTAGGGCCCGTTGCCGCCGCTGATCTGCGTGGTGATGCTCCCATTGGCTCCGCCGTTGCAGGAAAGGCCGTGGCCGCCGAAGTTGCTCGTGGTCAGTGTGGCTGAAATGGGCGCGGGTTCCAACAGCGCCACTTCCAGGCCGGTGCTGCATCCGTTCGCATCCGTGATGGTGGCCTGGTAGGTGCCTGCGGCCAAGCCGGAGGGATCTTCCACGGTGGAAGTGTACCCATTGGGACCGGCCCATGCAATGCCATACGGAGGCATGGCACCGCTGACCTCCAGGTCGATGGAGCCGTTGCTGCTGCCGGGGCAGCTCACGTTGCCATTGCCGTATTCGCCGGGTTCCGCGCTTACGGTGAAGAGGCCCGGTTGGTTCACATCGAAGCTGCGGTAGGCCATGCATCCATTGGCATCGGTGATGGTCACATTGTAGCCACCGGCCGCGAGCGCGCTGATGCTCCCGGTGCTGGCCGTGAAGCCGTTCGGGCCGGTCCATGCCCAACCGTAGGGCCCAACGCCGCCGGTGGTCACCAGGTCCACTGCGCCGTTCGTGGCGCCTTGGCATTGCGCTGCGACCACCACGCCTTGGGCATTCAGCGGGGCGGGTTGGGTGATGGTGACCGAAGCCATCGCGCTGCATGCATTGCCATCCAAAACGGTGACCTGCCAGGTGCCGGCGGCAAGCCCCGTGGCCGTGGCCGTGGTTTGTGCGGGCGTGGTGTTCCATTGGTAGGTGTACGTCCCGCTTCCCCCGGTCACGGATACGGTGGCGGTGCCGGTGTGGTCCCCGGCACACAGCACGGGGTTGAAGGAGGTGATGCCTGCGGCCAGGTCCGATGCGGGCCCGGTGATCGTTACCGGCAAGGAGGCGGTGCATCCGTTGGCATCGGTGACGGTCACCGTATGTTCACCTGCCGCCAGCCCGGTGGCCGAAGCGCCGTATTGTGCCGGCACGGTGTTCCAAGCGTAGCTGTACGGCCCCGACCCACCCGATGCCTGCACGGTGGCCAGGCCGCTGGTTTGGCCATGGCACGCAATGTTCCCTTGGGTGACCAAGGTGAGGGCCAACGGCTGTGCCGGCTCGCTGATGGTCACCGTGCGGGTGGTCTGGCATTCATTGGCATCGAACACCGTGGCGGTGTAAGTGCCGCCCGCAAGTCCGCTGGCCGTAAGGCCTGTTTGTGCCGGATCGGTGTTCCAAGCAACGGTGTATGCCGGGGTGCCGCCGGAAACCGAAATGGTGGCGCTGCCATTGGCCGCGCCGTAACAGGCCACGTCCGTTTTGCCGCTGAGTTGCGTGGCCAAGGGCTGGGCCGGGCCGGTGATGGTGACATTGGAAGTGATGGGGCAGCCGTACTGGTCCGTGGCGGTCACCTCATAGGCACCCGGAGAAAGACCGGTGGCCGTTGCACCGGTCTGTGCGGGCATGGTGTTCCATGCGTAGGCGTACGCGGGCATGCCACCGCTCACGGTCACCGTGGCCGATCCATTGTTTTCACCGGCACAGCTCACATGCGTGGTGTCCGTGATCTCGGCGGCCATGGGGGCGCTGGCCAACAGGGTGGTGCTTGCCGTGGCTTGGCAGCCGAACTCATCGGTGATCACCAGCGTGTAGGTGCCTTCACCCAGGTTGGCGATGTCCAAGGCATTGGACGAGTAGCCGCCGGGGCCGCTCCACGCGGCGCTGTAGGGCACGGTACCACCGGTCACCGTGGCGTCGATGCTGCCGTCCTGGCCGCCATGGCAGCTGATGTGCTGCCCGAACACCAGCAGCGACGGATCCAGTGAAACGCTGAGCACAGGCGGCTGCCCCACGTTGAGGCCCACGGTCTTGGTGCAGGCTGCGTCGGTAATGGCTACGGTAAAGGTGCCGGAAGGAATGTTGGCGATGTCCTCGGTGGTGGCGCTGAACCCGTTGGGGCCCGTCCACTGGAAGGAGTAGGGTGGCAGGCCACCGCTGACCGCCAGGTTGATGGCGCCGTTGCTCCCGCCGTTGCACAGCGGCCGGGTGATCACGGTGGTGGTCTGCATCGCGCTCACCTTCACTTCGGCTTGTACGTGGCTGGTGCAGCCGCCCTGGTTTACGGTTACCGTGTAGGTGGTGGTGGTCGCCGGTTGGGCGATGGGGTCCGGTAGGGAGGTGGAGCTGAGTCCGTTGGCCGGCGACCAGCTGTATGAGTTTCCGCCGGTTGCGGCCAGCTGGGCTTCTTCGCCGGTGCAGAGCAGACTCAAGGCGGGCTCCACCGTGGCATGCAGTGAATCGGCCACGGGTACCGCCAGCGTGTCCGTGGCCATGCCCGGGCAGTATGGGTTGCCCAGGATGAAGAGGATGGATTCAAGCCCTTCGTCCACACCATCCGCGACCAGGTTGACGGGCTGGTCCACAAAGGCTTGGTTGGCGGGGATGGTGATGCTTTTCGGTACGCTGGGAGAGGGGTCGCCGATGGCGGCATAGTCGGTGCCGTTCGTAGCCGTGCCTTGCAGGAAGTACGCCAGGTCCAATGCTTGCGCGGTCACCAGTTGCCGCGTGAAGCGCACGATGCCGTTGTTGCATCCTTCAATGAGCTGGTCGCCGCCGTTGGCGGTGATCAGCTGCATGGTCACCGGGTTGCTTTTCACCTTGGCGATGAACACGCCCGAATCGTAGATGTGGTCGGAGGCATCGGCCACGATCAGCTTCAGGTGGTAGCTCTGGCAAGGCTCTACGGCCGAAGCGGCACTGAGCTCCTGGGTGAAGCCGTCGTATTGGACGTACTGGCCGCCGGCATTGTCCAAGTAGTGGCCCGCATTGGCCGCGTTGTTCACGTTGTTGATCGTTACGGCCTGGCTGGTGCCCGGGACCAGGGCGATGTTCTTGTCATTGCCGATGCCGGGGTCGCCCGTGATGCCCGGCCCGCTGATGAAGAAACCGAAGACGTCGTTGAACTGCGACCCCACGTATTCGTTGTACTCTTCGGAACCGAACACAAAGTCGAAATGCAGGCTGTCGCCGGCGGGGATCACATCGAATTCGAACTGGCAGGCATCATAGGTGGGACGGCCGCTCACGATCGCAAGGATGTCGCTGCCCGCTGCTTGTTGGTCCAGCGAGATGGCCTCTGCATTGTTGGGCCCGATGGCGTTGGTGATCGAGCCGGAAGTGAGCAGGATGCCCTCGTCCAGGCCCAGGAGCGAGCCGGCATAGCTGAACTGGCCATAACCGTCCGCATGGCAGGTGATCTGCGGGTTGGCGATGACCACCCCGGGACCCGTGATGGTGCGCGCCAATTCCTGCAGGTCCGTCTGCAGGCTCACGTTGAGCTGCGCCACGGAGAAAGTGGAAACGGCCACGGCGGTAGCCATGGCCAAGCTGCGAAAGGACGTCGTCATGTGTGGTGTGCTCATTGACCTCGTACCGATCCACAGGCCGCTTCTGCTGCACGGAGCGTTACCTCATTGGGGCGGATGCGCTGTGCGGGGACAACGGGTGCTACGGTGGCCAGCACCATGGTGCGCAAGGCACTGCGCGATCCTGCAGGGCCGCGGTCCACGAACACGATGACCCCTGCCGGCACGCAGGCATAGACAGCTTCCAGTTGGCCGGAGCGGTTGGCCGCGGCCACCAGTGCGTCATGCTCAGCGCTGGTCAGCGCGTCGATGCGCAAGCCGAGCGTGTCCTGCGCAGCGATGCGATCGTGGCAGCAGAAGAACAGAAGGATCAGCGGGAGGGTCAGGTAGCGGCTGCTCAGTCTCATGGGCATTGGTTTTTGTGCCATGGAGGTCCGTTTATACCCGACCAATCGCCGGAAGGTTCCGCTCCTACAGGGGCCGCCCCGGACCAGGAGGACGGAGGCCGGTGTTCAGGCTTTCGGGGCCGAACGCTGGCACAGCACTTCGTAGAGGGCCACGCCGTTGGCCACGCTCACGTTCAATGAGCCGATGGTGCCGGCCATGGGGATGCGCACCAAGGCATCGGCCTTGCGCAGGATCGCCTCGGAAATGCCGGTGTCCTCGGCACCCAGTACCAGCACCAGCGGGCCGCTGAGGTCGCAGCCCGCGATCGGTTCCTCCGCTTTCTCGGTAACGGCGATGATGCGCAGGCCGTGTTCGCGCGCACGGTCCAACGCGGCGGGCAGGTGGTCCACCCGGCACACGGGTTTGCGCAGCAAGGCCCCCGCACTGCTTTTCACCGCATCGCTGCCCAGCCGGGCCGTGCCGGCCTTGGGCACCAGCAGGCCGTGGGCACCGAAACATTCCGCGCTACGGGCTATGGCCCCCACGTTGCGCACGTCCGTAACGCCATCGAGTGCCACCAGCAAAGGGTCTTCGCCGCGGTCGTAGGCTTGCGCGATCAATCCGTCGAGGTCTTGCACGGGCACTTGGCTGATGAAGGCGATCACGCCCTGGTGCTCCGTGGTGGTGAGCCGGTCCAACTTTTCCAGCGGCACCGGTTGCCAAGGCACGCCCAGCTCACGGGCCAGGTTCTTCAGGTCTTGGAGGCCTTTTCCACCGGCATCCCGGCGCACCAGCATTTTTTCCACGTGCAAGTCGCTCCGCAGCGCTTCCATCACCGGGTGTACCCCGCAGATCAGTTCATCTTTCCGCATGCCCCTTTCCCTTGTTTATCTCTACTTACTAATTTCAGCTTTCCACTTTCAGCTTTCAGTTTTCAGCTTTCAGCTTTCCACTTTCAGCTTTCAGTTTTCAGCTTTCAGCTTTCAGCTTTCCACTTTCCACTTTCAGCTTTCAGTATTGAAAGATCCTCCCGTTGCGCCAGCTTTCCACGTTGCGGTACCAGGCGGTTTTCAGTTGTGGGTCGCGTTGCAGCACCAGGTCGTTTTCACTGAAGGGCTCATCACGCTTGTGGAAGGCGAAGGTGAGGCTCATCAGGTTGGTTTCGTCGCCGTACACCCAGGTCTCGCTGTTTTCGTCCTTGCGGATGGTGGTGGGCGTTCCGAAGATGATGTGCACCAGGCCGCGGTCGGTCTTCCATCCTTCGGTGTAGCTGGTGAAGTGGCGATTGGCGCTTTCCACGCGGCCATAGTAGGCGGCAATGGCTTCCCGCGCCCGGTCGCGGGTGCCGGCGGCTTCGCTCCAGAAGCGTTCCATTTCCTGCCGGGGGGCGGCCGCGGTGTTGATGGTCTCCCATTCCTTGGCGCTGGTGATGTAGCGCAAGGGCGCCAGCATGTCTTCAATGGATCGCACGGAGGGGAAGTCGCCGGGTTGAATGAACAGGGTGAAGCCTGCAGGCGAGGTGGTGTCGGCGCGGAAATGGTAGAAACCGCTGTCTCCCGCGGTGAAGCGCAGGAGGCCATCGGGGCCGGTGTCAAGCGTGAATGAGCTGTCCGGCGGATGGCCCAGGTCGGGCGGGGCGGCTTGTGCGAATACGGGTGCGGGGAGCTTTTCCACGGCAGGGTAGTGGTCCACCCTGAGCTGTCTGCCGGCCAGGCTTTCCGCCTGCAGCAGCACCTTGGCGCCGGGCTTCACGCGGTCATTGAAGGTGGGCAGCTTGTTGGTGTCCAAAGGCAGGAGCGCTTGTGTGATGCCGTCTGCGGCCGGGTCCACGTACAGGAGCACCGTGCTGCGGGCATCGCGGTTCAGGTCGTGTGCGGTGAGCTGCACATAGTACCGCTCCCCGGAGCGCAACGTCAGTGGCATACGGCCTACCAGTGCCTGGTCTGCGGCAGGGTCCATGCTCTGGTCCTGCACCAGGGTGCTTGCGCTGTCCAGCAGCTGCTTGGATCCCGGTACGGGGTACGCCTCATACTTCATGGCCACACGGGCGTGGTAGGGGCCGCCGCCGCCCGTGCCCTTGTAGAGCAGGTCCTGTGTGCGCAGCTTGTAGTGGATCACGGCCTGGCCGGCCCCGGTGTGGTAGATGCGTGCCTCCAATCGCACCGCCGCCGCGCCCTTGCCGTAGAGGAAGGCGAAGTTGTCGTTGCCGGCCACCGGCACGTAGGTGGTGCAACTGGCGGCAAGTGCCAGGGCAACAACCGCCGAAAGCAGCCGCACGGACCTGGTGCTCATGCGTCCCGGGTTTCTTCCTGTGATCGTTCAATGAGCTTGGGGTGGATGCTCTGGTTGGTCTTTGCCCCCAGTTCCTTCAGCATCTCCACTTGCCTCACCAGGCTTCCGCGTCCATCGCTCAGCTGTCCCAAGGCTTTCTCATAGCTTTCACGCGCACTGTTCACGTGCTTTCCGATGAGGCCGATGGATTCGGTGAAGCCGACGAATTTGTCGTACAGGGCACCTGCCCTTTCCGCGATGGCCATGTGGTTGCGGGCGATGCGCTCATTTTTCCACAGGCCGTGCACGGTGCGCAAGGTGGCCATCAGCGTGCTGTGGGTCACCATCACCACCTGGCGGTCATAGGCTTCCTGGAAGATCTCAGGCTTCTCGCGCAGGGCCAGCAGAAAGGCCGGTTCGATGGGCATGAACATCAGCACGAAGTCCACGCTGTTGACGCCGTAGAGCTTGGTGTAGTCCTTCTCGGAGAGGCCCTTGGCATGGCTGCGCATGCTTTCCACGTGCAGGCGCAGGAAACGTTCCCGTTCGGCATCATCCGTGGCATGGCAGTACTGTTCGTAGTGCAGCAGGGATACCTTGGAGTCCACGATGAGCTGCTTGTCCTCGGGCAGGTGCACAACGGCGTCAGGGCGCAACCGCGTGCCATCGGGCCGGGTGGTGCTTTCCTGCATGGTGTATTCCTGGCCCTTCACCAGGCCCGAGTCCTCCAACAGTTTGTCCAGGATCATTTCGCCCCAGGCCCCTTGGCTTTGCCGGTCGCCCTTCAGGGCACGCGTCAGGTTGTCCGCATCCTGGCTCAACTTCTGGTTCTGTTCCACCAGTTTGGCCACTTCGTTCTTCAGGTGGAAGCGTTCCTTGCCTTCTTTCTCGTATGCCGTGCGCACCTGCTCCTGGAATTCCTTGATCTTGTCCCCGAAGGGGTTCAACAGCAGCTTCAGGCGGTCCTCCTGCTGGTCGGTGAGCTGCTTGCCCTTCTCTTCCAGCAAGGAACTGGCGATGTGCTTGAATTCCTTGGTCATCCGTTCGTTCAGCGCCTCCAGCTCGGTGCGTTGTGTTTCCAACTTTTCGGCCATGCCTTCATTGCGCTGCAGCTCGGTGGCCAGCAAGCCGTTGACCTTGTTGAATTCGTGCTGAAGTTCCCGTAGCTGTGCCTCGCGCTCCGTGATGCGGACTTCCAGGTCCTCTTTGGAGGCTGCATGGGCTTGCCGCAACGGTTCCAAAGCGGAGGCGGCACGGCTGCGGTTCACCCAGGCAGCGGCCATGGCCCCAAGGATCAAGCCGGCCAAGAGGCCCAGGAGAAGGCTTGTCCATACCATGCCGCTAAGGTAGTGGGGCGGATCGGCGGACAGATGACCGGACGATCAGGATTGTTGTGCGAGGTTCTCCGGCCACGTTATACCACCTTGAATTACAGATCAGGCCAAAAGATGCGCCGCTATTTTTTCGCAGGACGATCCAAGGATGCAGTGGCGTAGCCATAGCTACGGTGCTGCCTCCTTGGAGAAGTAATGCGGGAAAAGAGCAAGCAGATTGGACTGATCTGTGGTTCATGATGGTATTACTAATTGATCACCAGCCGGCCAGTGGTGGCCCGGCCGTGTTGGGCTACGCGCACTAAGTACAGGCCTCCGCTGAGATGCTCCAGGCTGATGGTGTTGCGGCCATTGCGCAAAGCTTGTTGCAGCACAGTCCGGCCCATGCCATCGGTCAGGTTGAAGGTTGCAGGGCTTTCATCGGTGAGCACCACCGTGATCCGGTCCGTGGCCGGGTTGGGTTGAAAGGTGCATATCGGAGCGCTGTTCTCCGAAATGCCTACCGGGTCGCACGGCGCATTGAAACGCGCGTCCAGGAAGGCGAGGTGGGCACTGAGCCAATTGGAGAGGTAGGTAAGCTGCCCGGTATCGTGTGCATAGTCCGGCCAGGCCAACATTTCGCGCGTGTAAGCTCCGTTGGCCACCAGACGGTTGTGTTCCTGCGCAAAGAGTCCCGTGAGGTGGTCCTGGGTGATGATGTCCGTGCGCAGGGTGTTCCAGCGTTGTTGCAGGCGCTCCATGAATCCACCCGGACCGCAATCGTGCAGTAGGCGGTCATAAAAACCATTGGTGAGCAGGCTGTCGGTGATGTTTTGCTGGGCACCGTCCCACATCACGCCGAAGGTGCCGTCCAGGTCGTACGGCACGTAGAAGTATGGCGTGCCGGCATCGTAGCGTGCCACGTAGATGTTCTTGCCGGTGTTGTCCGTGGCCCAAAGCAGGTTCAGGAAGAGAAAATAGTCCACGGCATTGTCCTGTTCAAACTGGGCCGGGTACTGGTTGAGGAATTCCGTTGTGGAAGCGTTCACCACGAAAGCCACAAAAGCGTGGAGACTGGACCAGTCCGTTACTTCCTTGGGGTATTCATGTTCGAATCCTGACCAGATGTCGTTGGTGTTGTTGTAGGGTGGAGCTTCGCTGAAAGTGGACGCACCCCAGGAAACACCCTTGAACAGTTCACCACGGATGGTGCCGTTGTAGTCTTTCAACTGCAGTTGCTTGCGGTCTACGCGCTCGCTAACGGCATAAATGCCCCGGTAGCTGCCGTTCACGAAAAGCTCGGCATGCTGCATGGAAACCCCGGTCACTGCATCCGGCTCAATGAACTGGTAGTAGGGTGTGTGGATCATCCGCCAGAGCCTATTGTTCACCACGCTGCGCAGCCTGAGCGGCTCGTTATAAAGGGCCTGCAAATTCCAGTCATCATCATTGCGCATGCCCAGGAGTTCCACATCGGTTTCCTCCTCCCAAGCTGTATCACTCCGGAATTCGATCAAAAAGGAAAGCTTGGGGAGGAATTGGGAGGAGCTGCCCCGGAATTCAATGCCGAGGCTGGCTTGGGTGAGCAAGCCGCTGCCATCGGAAAGGATAAACGCTCCGGGTACCTTGGGTTCGTCCACGATAGGGGCCGTGGTGGTGATGCCGATCAGCGGCAGGGCGGTAAAGAACAGCTGAAAGGGTGTACCGTCCGCAGCCGTTACGGGAAAGGCGGAACCAAGGGCCACTTCCGCCACCGGCGGGTTGAAAGCGTACCACGCATCTGCGCCGAAGGTGCTTTTCAAGCCGGGTTGTTGGGTGTTCACCTGCTCCACGCCAAGGTCGGTCACGATCAGGTGAAGCACCTGGTCCACGTGGAACCGGCCGGGCGGGGCCGTGATGGTGTCCGCCGCATAGGCGTTTCCCGTTTGGGCCAGAAACAGCAACCAAGGAACCAATGCGGTGAGGTGCCGGGAGGACATGGTGTGGCGATGATCGGCCTGGATGATTCCATGGTGGAACAACAGGCGGGATGTGCTTTCAAAGATAGCTGGGCCAAAAGACGCTGTTTGGGGCCATATCGCTGCCCGGGCTCAGAAGAGGCTGGTGAATCCGAAGTGCACCTTGCCGTTGCGCAGCTCCACGGGGTTGTTGAACTGGCGGCCCAGCGCATAGCTGAGCGAGAAGATGCCGGCCTTGGTCTCGAAGCTGGTGCCCGCCCCGAAGCCGATGGGCGTGTCGGTGAGCAGCGCGGGCCGGCTTTGGTCCTCCCACCAGCCTTGGTCCACGAAGAGGAAGAGGTTGCTGTTCGCCTCGAAGAGGAAGCGGTATTCCACCGTGCCGATGGCGAAGGAAGAGGCATAGAGGCCGGACTCGTCCATGCCGCGCATGCTCTTCAGCCCGCCGATGCGGTAGAGCTCGTTGGTGTAGAGTTGTTCGTTGAGCATGGCGCCTCCTTGGGCGGCGACCTTCACGGTGCCGCGTTTGCCCACGGGGATGTGCCAGGCCAGCTGGCCGTTCAGTTCATATTGGATGCTTCGGGCCACCGTGTCCACCGTATCGCTGAAGGTGGCGGTGGTGCTCTGTTTACGGCCTACGGATCCCTCGAGGTCCAGGCCAATGCCCTTGCGCGGGTTGAAGCGGTAGTCGAATTGTTCGCGGTGTACGCCCAGGCCGTAGGCGGTGAGTTTCACATCGCCCAGGCCCGGGGTGAAGGTGAGCAACTGGCCCAGGCGCTTGCTGCTTTTGTTGTTCACGAAAAGCCGCACCTTGTCGCCCCGGCCCATGAGGTATTCCAGTGCCGCGCGGGCGTTCACTTCCAGGAAGGTGGTGTCGCGCTTGAAGATCTTCAACCCCAGGTCGGCGCCGAAGGGCGTGTTGAAGGCGAACGGAAGGTTGAAGCCCACCTTCAGGTCCTGGGTGCGGTCCTGTAGGCTGCGCCAGCTCAGGTCAATGGCTTCGCCGCGGTGCAGGCCATTGCGCAGCTTCAGGTCCAGCTCGCCGGTGAATTGCAGTTTGGCCGTGATCGGGTCCTGGGCCAAGCCGATGATGCCGTTGAAGAGGCTGGCACGCTTGGCATCCAGGAAGAGGTAGAGCTTGGTCTGCTCAGGCGCGAAGAGCACATAGGCGGGCTGGCGGGTGGTCACGAACGGGAGTTCCCGCGTGCGGCTGTCCACCCCGCGGACCAGTGTTTCGTTGTACGGGTCCCCCGGCTTGATGCCAAGCTGGGCCTGCAGGAACCGGCTGCCCATGCGGGCCGTGCCGCGCACCACCACACTGTCGATGGTGACGTACCGGCCCCGTTCCAGCTGCACCGCGGCCCGCAACCCCTGCACGCGGCCCGGCCGTGCGGACGTGTCCGGTTGCAGGCTGTCCAAACCCACCATGGCAAAGGGATAGCCATGGTTTTCGCACTCGGCCAGCAGCCCCTCGAACAACTTGGCCATTTGGCCCGGTGTGATGGGCCGGTTCCGGTAGAACCGCTCGCGGAACCCGGCGGCACTGGCGATCTCGCCGGGCACGCCTCCGGCGCTCAGCCGCGCCCATTGGTACTCCACGCCCAAATGGAAGGTGCAGCGGGTGGTGTCGTTGTGGTGGATGCAGGTATCGCAATTGGTGGCCAAGTACCCCTTCGCGATCATGGCCGCACGCAGTTCCGCAACACGCGCCTTCACTTGGGCCGGGTCCACTTTGAAGGGCCCGCGCCATGTCTTGGGCAGCAGGGTATCGGCCTGCACCACCAAGATATGCTGCTGGGCCGTTGCGCCCAGGCCGGCGAGCAGGGTGAACCACAGGGCCAACCAGCGCATCAGGTGCTCCAATCGATGGGTGTTCCACCCTGTGCCCGCAGGATCCGGTTGGTGGCGCTGAAGTGGCCGCAGCCCAGGAAACCGCGGTGGGCGGAGAGCGGGGAGGGGTGCGGGGCCTTGAGAAGATGGTGGCGGCTGCGGTCGATCAGGGCTTCCTTGGCTTGGGCATGGCGTCCCCACAGCAGGAAGACCAGCCCTTCGCCTCTGGCGGAAAGCGCGCGGATGGCCGCATCGGTGAAGCATTCCCATCCACGCCCCTGGTGGGAGGCCGCTTCGCCGGCCCGCACCGAGAGGGTGGCATTGAGCAGCAGCACGCCCTGTTGGGCCCATGGGGTGAGGTCGCCACGGCCCGATGCCGGGGCACCGGTGTCTTGCCGGATCTCCTTGATGATATTCTTCAGGGAGGGCGGTGGCGGTAGGCCTGCAGGCACCGAGAAGCTGAGCCCGTGTGCTTGGCCGGGGCCGTGGTAGGGGTCCTGGCCCAGGATCACCACCCGCACGGTCTCAAAAGGGGTGAGCTGAAAGGCGCGCAGCAGGTCACCTCCGGTCGGATAGACCGTATGCCGGGCCCGTTCCTCCACGAGGAACTGCTTGAGAGCAGCGAAATAGGGTCGGCCGAATTCCGTTTTCAAGATGTCCGTCCAACCCGGGCCAAGGTCCGGTACACGCGGGGGATCAGGCGGAAAGGTGCCGGGGATCATGGCCAGGGAAGAATAATTATCCGGAGATCGTTGAAACTTTTTGGCCGTGGACAAGGTAATAGCGTCTAGTTTTGGAAAGTCAACCAGCAGTTGATCAACGATGAAAAAGGTCCTCAAGGTATTTGCGGTTCTGGCGGTGGCCAGCATGCTCTTCAGCGCCTGCAAGAGCGTTCATTCCTGCCCCGCCTACGGCAAGGTGGTGAAGCCCACGGCCCAGAAGTCCTGCTGATACCGTAAAAGAACCGATCTTCTGGATCCAAGCCCGGGAATGCCCGGGCTTTCCTGTATATGGCCATCAGCGGTAGCGGAAGGTGACCTCCTGCTCCAGCGCGGGGTTGAGGCTCAAGGCCACGGGGCACGTTCGGGCGGCCTGTTCCAAAATGGTCCGTTGGCGCTGGTCCAGCCCGCTCCCTTCCAGCTCAAAGGCCAGTTCAATGCGCTCCACGCGGCGCGGGCCTGAAGCCATGTGCTTCACCACGCGGGCCTGTAGTCCTTCCAATGGAATGCCCTTGCTTTCGGCGGCAATGCCCATCAAGGTCATCATGCAGCAGGCCAAGGAAGTGCTCATCAGGTCGGTGGGGCTGAAGGCCTCGCCCTTGCCGTGGTTGTCCAAAGGGGCGTCCGTGATGATCGTTTCGCCACTGCGCAGGTGGGTGGCCTGCGTACGCAACCCCCCGAGGTAGTTCACATGTGCGGTATCCATGGCGCGAAGGAACGAAAGCAGGGGATTCCTGGGCCAGGGTCCAATGAGGATGGTCTACCGTTCCCGCTGGAATTCCACCCGTTCACGGGCTGTACCGGACTGCACCACAAGGCGGGCGGCGCTGTGACCTGTCCTCATGTGGCCGACCGGCATACGCTGTAGCTTTGAGGGCTGCAAGCCATGTGTCGCCATATTCTCCTCCTGCTGCCGATCGCCATGGGCGGAGCTTCCTTCGGCCAAGCCCCGCAGAGCATGTATGATGAAGCCGGGCGAACGCTCTACGCACACGAGCTGTACGGGGGGCCGTTGATCCATGGCGATGGCTGGGGCATCACCTTCCAGTACGGGAAGTATGCCACGGCACGGGACCGGACCATGTTCGGCATCGATATCCTGGCCATGAAGCATCCCAAGGAGATCAAGAGCTACAACCCCAACTACCAGGATGCCCGCGGCTATTTCTATGGCAAGCTCAACAGCATGATGGTGGTGCGGCCCACCATCGGACGCAAGCACCGCATCACCGAAAAGATCCGGCGCAGTGGGGTGGAGGTGAACTATGTGTGGAGCATCGGGCCCTCGCTGGGCCTGCTCAAGCCGGTGTACCTGCAGATCGGCGAGCCCAGCTTCCCCTACCAGTATGTCGTTACCGAACGGTATGACCCGGCCGAGCATTTTGCGGACAATATCTTCGGAAGGGCCTCGTGGTTCAAGGGCTTTGGCGAGATGGCGCTGTATCCGGGCGCCTTTGGCCGCTTCGCTTTCAATTTTGAGTATGCCAACGACAATACGGGCATCCGCGCCTTGGAAGCGGGTGTAACGATGGATGCATACGGTAAGAAGCTTCCCCAGATGGCCGTGCTGGAAGGGGAGGATTACAACAAGCAATATTTCCTGGGCTTTTATCTGGCCGTGCATTTCGGCGCCAAATCAATCCGATGAACGGAACTCTTGAGACCACCCCCGGCACCAACCGGCGCAAACCGGAATGGTTGCGCGTGAAACTCCCCGGTGGCCCCAGCTACAAACAGGTGCGTTCCATCGTGGACGAACACAAGCTGCACACCATCTGCCAAAGCGGCCACTGCCCCAACATCGCGGAGTGCTGGGGCGCGGGCTCGGCCACCTTCATGATCCTGGGCAACACATGCACCCGCTCCTGCGGCTTCTGCAACGTGGCCACCGGCAGGCCCGAAGCCGCGGATCCCTTCGAGCCCGCCCGCGTGGCCCGCTCCGTGGAATTGATGGGCGTGAAGCACTGCGTGATCACTTCCGTGGACCGGGACGACATGCCCGACGGCGGTGCCGACATCTGGGCACGCACCATCCGCTCCGTGCGCCGCCGCAGCCCGCAAACAAAGTTGGAAACGCTTATCCCCGATTTCAAGGGCGAATGGCACAACCTGGCCGTGGTGTTGGAGGAGCGCCCTGAGGTGCTCAGCCACAATGTGGAAACCGTGCGCCGCCTCACCCGCAAGGTGCGCGTGCAGGCCAAGTACGACCGCAGCCTCGAAGTGCTGATGCGCGCCAAGAAGTTCGGCCTGCGCACCAAGAGCGGCATCATGCTCGGCCTGGGCGAAGAAGACCACGAGGTGCTGGAGACCATGGACGACCTGCGCAGCGTGGGCTGCGATGTGGTCACCATCGGCCAATACCTGCAGCCAACGAAAAAGCATCTGCCCGTGGTGGAATTCTCCCACCCGGACCGCTTCAAACTGTTCAAGGAAGAAGGGCTCAGGCGCGGTTTCCTGTTCGTGGAAAGCGGCCCCTTGGTGCGCAGCAGCTACCACGCATGGAAGCATGCCGGTTGATCCGCCTTGGACCCTCCAGGCAGCCGACCTGTCCCACAACGAATCCCTTTTCATCATCCACCACCATGACCCATCTTCGAGTAGCCATCAATGGATTCGGCCGCATTGGCCGGGTCACCGCCCGCCTGTTGCTCCAGCGCAATGATGTGGAGCTGGTGGCGGTGAACGACCTCACGGATACCAGGACCCTCGCGCACCTGTTCAAGTATGATTCCGTCCACGGCGTGTTCAAGGGCCAAGTGGAGGCCAACACGGATGCGCTGCGCATGGATGGGCGCACCATCCAGGCCTTCGCGGAGAAGGACCCCGCCAACCTGCCATGGGGCAAGCTCGGCATTGATGTGGTGCTGGAGAGCACCGGCCATTTCCTTACCCGTGAACTGGCCTCGGCACACCTGAAGGCCGGGGCCAAGCGGGTGTTGCTTTCCGCACCGGCCAAGGGCGGCGATATCAAGACCGTGGTGCTCGGCGTGAATGAAAACGAACTGGACGGCACGGAGGATATCCTCTCCAACGCCTCCTGCACCACCAATTGCGCAGCACCCATGGTGCAGGTGATCGAGGAGATGTGCGGCATCGAGAGCGGCTACATCACCACCGTACACGCCTACACCGGCGACCAACGCCTGCACGATGCACCCCACAAGGACCTGCGCCGATCACGCGCGGCAGCCGTCAGCATGATCCCCACCACCACCGGCGCTGCCAAGGCCGTCACCAAGATCTTCCCCAAGCTGGACGGAAAGCTCGGCGGGTGCGGCATCCGCGTGCCCGTGTCCGATGGTTCCCTCACCGACCTGGTGTGCCATGTGCGCAAACCGGCCACCGTTGAAGCCATCAATGCCCGCTACAAGGCGCTCGCCGAGGGCAAATGGAATGGGATCCTGCGCTACACCGAGGACCCCATCGTCAGCGTGGACATCGTGGGCGATCCCGCCAGCTGCATCCTCGATGCACAGCTCACCAGCGTCATCGGCAACACCGTGAAGATCATGGGCTGGTACGACAATGAGTACGGGTACAGCAACCGCTTGGTGGACCTGTTGGTGTTGATGGGCAGGAAATAGCTTGTGCCCGCTTCTCGCATCCAATTGGCATGGGTTATCACAGGGCAACCTATAGTGCCCAATGAGGCATGAGCCATGGGCGCATAAGCGCCTTGCAATGGGCAACTTTACCACCCGAAGCTGCCGCATGGCCTGCTACAGTGCGATACGGAGGTGACTGTGGATGTCGGTGTTGACGGATGCAAAATTGGATCTTACATCCGGCGATCCATCCGAGGGGCCGTGGTTCGTGGTTGCCGGAGGCAATCCCCTACGCCCTACGAACTATGTACCACGCCCCACGAACTACACCGCTGGCCCACCCAAGATCCTGACATCATCGGCAAAGCGCTCCGTGTTCGAGCGCTTCATCAGCCGCATCCCGCCTTCATCCAAAACAGCATAAGTGAAGTGCGTGATCCAGTCTCCGAGGTTGATGTAGTGCGCATTAGTCCCCTCGGCCGACGCTCGCTTGTAGCGAGTGTCGTTGGCCTCGGCTGGCGCTCGCTTGTAGCGAATGCCACTCGTCACCGCAGGGTCAATAGTCCCATCAAGGTCTCGCGAAGCGGACCTTGACGCCCCTGCGGTGACGAGCTCCATATCCACCGGCAAATGCCGGTGCCCGAACACGAAATAGTCGTAGTGCTCCTTTTTCAGGATTTCCCGGCAATACTGCACCAGCCATTCCTGGTCATCCCCCAGCCACTGGCGGTCGTTCTCGTAGTTCTTCTTCCGGCTCCTTCCGCTCCAGAAATGCGCAAGGCCCAAGCCGAAATTCGGGTGCAGCCGCGCAAAGCACCATTGCATCACCGGGTTGCGGAACACCTTCTTGATGAACTTGTAGCCGTGATCCCCCGGCCCAAGCCCATCGCCGTGGCCGATGTACACCCGCTTGCCGTTCCACTCGCGAACGATCGGCTCCTGGTGCAGCGTCGCCCCGGTCTCCTTCGGCAGGTAATCAAAGGCCCACATGTCGTGGTTGCCGATGTGGATGTGGACGGAAATGCCGCGGTCGTGCAACTCGGAAAGCTTCCCCAGCAAGCGTGTAAAGCCGCGCGGCACCACCTGCTTGTACTCGAACCACATGTCGAACAGGTCGCCGAGGATGTGGATCTCCGTAGCATTTGCGGACGCTTCCTCCAGAAAGCCGACGATGCGCTTTTCGCGAGCTACGCTGCTGGCATGGTCGGGTACGCCAAGGTGGAAATCGGAGAGGAAATAGATCTGCTTATCGAGGGCCATTGGGCCAAAGATGCGGAATGCCCGTCAAGGTTCCTTGTTGAAGGGTACCCCAAGGGAGATCAACGGTGCAAAGCCCGTTGTACGGGCCAGTTGGAAAGCTTTGGTGAGCAATACGAACAATGACCGTACCTTTCAATCGATGTCATACGGGAAGGTTCGAATATTTCTCGTCTTCGCGCTGCTGAACGTAGCGCAGGGTACGTATGCGCAAGGTGTACGTGCCGTGGCCAGTGCATCTTATGGTTTTGGTGCGCAGAGCGTGCGCCCTGAATATGCATCCGAGCATAAGGATGATGCTGCTGGCCCTGGTTTTCTAATTGGTGCGGCCTACGACACAAAGGCGGATACAACATGGCATTTCAGGATCAGACTTGCTTGGCACCGCAATTACTGGGAGCAATCGTTCCGTAGCACGTATGGCTACAATGCCCCATCACCATATACCACCGGCGTAATCAACGTGGATGGCATGGTTCGTAGCCGTATTGATCAGTTGGTCGCCACGCCTGCGCTGGTCGTTCCGATAAGCAAACGGTTCCATGCATTGTTCGGTGCGGATCTCGGCTTGATCGTGGGTGCTTCCATCCACGACCAAAGCCGGTCTGAATTGACACTATCCGGTGGTGGACCACCACATGGTGGCTATAGCGGACCGTTTGAGTATACTCCTGACAGCACCTGGACAAATCGCAAATTCATGAACACTTTCCAATTCGGATTGTCAGCTGGGCTGGAAATGCACCTTGGTGATCAATTCAGCGCTGGAGCGGAATTCAGCCTGAGTACGAGTAAACTGGTATCCTACTCAAGGGAGGGCGCGCCTCCGAAATACATGCGCTTCTTTCTTGGATACAGGTTGGCGCGCAAGCGCTGATCCAGACCGTGCGGTATTATACATGGGCTTGATCCTTGCTCGAAAAATTGCTGAGAGCACACATCTGTTTGGACTTTTGAGGCCATCAGGACCTACCGCTGCACCCGCCCGGATCTCAACAAGTTCACGTCAGCAAAAGCAGTCCTCATTCAAAGACGATGCTCCCCGAATACCGCTGCACTCCATCCCCTAGCTCCACATGGTAGATGCCTTTGGCCTGCGCTCGTATATCCAATTTGAGCCCGGCGCTGCCTGTGGTGAGCGGCACGCGTTGCACGAGTTGGCCTGTGTTGTCGTAGATCGAGAGCACCAAGCCGCTTGTGATGCGCAAATGCTCCGGGAGATCGATGGTGCACAGCCCATTGTTGGGGTTGGCATAAATGTGGAGCTGCTCACCCGATGCATCCATACTTTGGATATTCGTGAAGCCGTTGATCGTGTTGAATTTGGCCACGAAGAGGTCAGTAGCTCCTAACTGGCTGATCGGGTAGCTTTCATCTGCGCATACCAAGGTACTGTCGTAAGGTGCTGAAACGAATACACCATGGTTGTTCGCGAGAATGGACCCGGAGGAATGTAAACCCCGCACACCCATGGTAAGGGCTGCTTGCACGGTGCCAATGGTATCGAAGCGGGCAACGAGCAGCTCAGCGCGCGTGGTGACCGGCAAGGGTATGCCCCCAAGCGTGGCCTGCCGCTCATACGCTGCTAGTATATAGATCTCATCGTTCGGAGAGACTGCCACTGCAAGAACCTGTACGTGGTCCGTGCCATTGAGGGCGACTCCCCATTGGGGTTGGCCCGTAGAACTGAAGAGGGCTACAAATTTTGAGTACGCATCGGGGTCCGCTGCGGTGAGCGTATCGTTGCCGATGAACAGGTTCGCTTTGAAGGTACCGGTGACCACGAGATCGCCCGTGGATGTGGATGCGACTTTATTGAGAAAGGCAACGCTATCGGAATGCACGGTGGTGAGCCATTGGATGTTGCCCGCCGTATCCGTTCGGGCCAAAAAGCCTACTTGGCTTGTGGACTGGGGGGTGAGCGGTTGATCCCACAACATGCTCGCGCCCTGATAGGCTCCTGTAATTACCCAATCGCCCTCTACCCACAAGACCCCGGCTACGCTGCCATTGTTCAAGATCCGCTGAACGTGGAGCAGGGTGCCCGTGGCCGAATATTTCGCGAGAAAGGAACCAACGGGCACCGACACATCCGGTGGGCCTTGAAATACGAGACCTCCGACGGGGCCGCTCTCGCCGAATACGAAAACGTTCGAGGCATTGTCCGTAAGTAACTGCCCGGGAAAGATGGCATTGCCATAGCTGCCCTTTACCCAAAGGCATTCGCCATTTGTGTCATACGCGGCCACGAACAACGACTTGAACGGGAGGTGTCCATTGATCTGATGTGTTCCGAAGGTGGCCGGTTCGCCATCATACCTGCCAGTGACCAGGATGTGGTCGGCAACCGCATCATAAGTGATCTCACTGCCTCGCTCCTCACTCTCCTGCATCGGGGATACCCCCCCACCCGCACCGCGTGCCCAGATCGCATGGCCGAGGCTATCAAGCTTTACCAGAACTATGTCCGATCCACCGGCCACGGACACTTGGTGCCCATCGAAATCGAAGCTGGGGCCATAGATGGAACCCGTACCGTAAAGATGACCCGCCCCATCCATGGTTAAACTTAGCCCCTCGTTCATGACATACTGGGTGCCATTTCCATAATGCGAGAGCCAAACGGGAGTTTGTGCGCACAAGTTTGCAGTAACACAAAGCGCCACAAAGAGGAAAAGTGATTTCAGTTGGTTTTTCATCGGTCTATCTGAGCTTTACGACCTGAGCTGTGGCACGGTGTCCTTTCCAAACTACTTCAACGGTGTAGCTGCCTGTGGGACGCTCACCCATGGGTATGTCTTCTTCATTACATTCCATGCGTGCGCGCCAAACGATTGACCCGCTTGCATCATAGAGTTGGCAGAGGCCGTTCACTTGTGAGGCACTTACGGTTACGTGCGTTGTACAAGGGTTCGGCGATAGGCTTATGGAGAACTCCGCCGGTTGGAATTGCAATTGCAAGCGCTGCGCTCCGGCTTTTCTAGATGAAGCCGTTTCCGCAGGAGCGGTTGGTGGAGCCACGACCATATACTGGTAGGAACCACTACCACAGGTTGGAAAGGTCTTCTCCGTCCAGATATGCACCTCGCTGCCTTGAGCGGCATGGAATTCGGAATTCGCTTGGATAAACTGGCGGGCGTGGAAGTCTGCAGTGCCCCCTGTTGTTCCATTACCGGCAATTGATGCATTTGCTACCACCAACGAGTTCCACGCCTTTATGTCCTTGTATTCGCCATTGGCAACATTCAGGGTGCTATACTGATCATCGAATTTGAAGCGGACGCGGTCGTAGGACACATGCGCGTCGTAGTCCGGCCAATAGTTAGGCGGACCGTATGCCCAGTTTGTGTACCAAATTGGTCGCCCTCCGGGTAATTTCAATCTGAACTCTTGGAACGTGATGTACCAGCCGCCTGGAATTGAAGGAGGTGATTTGATCACAAGCAGACCATTTGGCAATGTCGTGACTGTATTGGTGACGTTTATAGCGCTATATTGATCATTTGGGTAGTTCTTATAGGTGTACTTGCACTCAACGAGTGCGTTCCCCATGGGTGTACCATCCGCATATTCCACATACCATCTTGGCTGGTAGCCCGGATTTGCGAATTGGTTCCAGTTCCTAAAGGTTGGCGGTGGCGGGGGCAACTGGCTTGGCGCTGTGGGCAATGTATAAGTCGAGAACTGGACACCCGCAATTTTTTTCGTGACCCCGTCATATTTGATTGGGCCATAGAAATTCTCTTTGTAGGTCCCGGCTGGTGAATCTAAATTTCCATACCTGGTGTTCTGGTATTCCCACCAAGAGTATCCGGACCCGAGATACTGCCGCGTGGCGTTCATTGTAGTTTGCGCATAGCCCCATTGCTGGGATTCAGAGCCATCCATCCAAGGCATAACATGATGGACGGGGTTACCATCCAAGTGTATGTTGTCCGGATGGAGGTAGTCGCAGGGGTCAGTTGCATCGTCATCTGCGGAGAATCCCGTCTCCCCAACCAAATAGGGCATGGGACATTCGCTGCCAAGCCAGTATAATTGGTCAATCACTGGGTTTATATTGTTGGTATAGTCGGTGTAAAGCCCCATTGAGTTATACGTAGGATAGAGATGCGGCGAGTAGAAATCGAGCTTCATCGTGGCCATATCCCATACATCCGCATCATCCTTGCCATAACCACCCAAGGTCACCAAGTGGTTGGGGTCATGCGCATTGATCGCGTCATACCAGGTGGATGTGAAACCACATATATCCACTTTTCTCCATGTATCACCGTTATAATTCTTGTTCATACTGTAAAAGCCGTTATTAAAGTCTCCAGTGTACGTAGGCTCATTCCACAAGTCGTATGCGAGCAGCCCAGGATGGGTGGACAAACCCGCGGATAGAGCGCTTAAATAGGTAGCATAAGCGTCCACGGCCGTCTGATCCCAAGCGGGGTGGCAGTATGCTGGTCCATTATATTCATCGTCAGCGCAAAGTAGGATGACTTTAAGCCCCGCAGCGTCAGCAATATCAATCAAGTTGCCAACCATAGTGAAATACTTGTCTTGGAATCCATAGGTATCGTTGGGCGCTGAATTGTCGAACACATAATCGTTCCAGTTCAACGGTGATCGTACATGCATGCGAAACTTTCGCGCTGCGCCGTCCTTGTATATGTGTGGATTCACAATAAGCCGCAGCGTGTTGAAGCCCATGCCGGTGATCGTCGCAAATTCGTCTTGGAACTGCTGCGTGAAATCAGGAGACGTTGTGGGTTCATAAATATCGCACCCGGTGCCGTATGCACGATTCGGGGAAAGAAACAGGTCATTAGGCATAGATAGTTCGGGCGTGGCATTGGAGGTCAGGATTGTTGCATTGTAGTTCAGCACTCTTGGATAGAATTCTTGCCCGTTTACCTTGAACTGTCTGCCCTCCAACGTAACGAACTGTGCCATGCCGTTTACTGCCACACTTGAAGTGAGAGCAATAGCTAGTACCCGGAAGATGCGTAAGTTGCACATGGCACTATCTTGCTCGTACTGCTTCAAGATCAGTGATGCGGACCTTCAGTGCTTCCACCTCTTTATTAAGCTGTAAGATGTACAGGCTTTGTTCCTCAGCGAGCTTCAATAGGCGTGTGCTCATGTCCCCCACCTCAAAGCCGCCAGCCTCTTTTATTTCATGCGCACTAGGGATTCCGGGTAGGTGCTTTTCGGAAGCAATGAAATTTTCAAGTTCATCCAGTGACATCAGGGAATAGCTTGGAGCGAACACGTAGTCGGGAAAATTCATTGCGGTCACCTTCAGATCACGCCCAATAATACCTCCTTCAACGTATAATTTATAAAGGTCACTCTCCCCCATCGTAACATTGCCAATGCCCACCTTGTCATAAGCGAATGTCATGTCGGGGTGCGGGTCATTCCAATCCCCGAGGATATGGCCTTTGCCGTAAGAATCGATGGATAGGCCCCATGCGGCTTGAGCATTTCGTGCCCAAAGCACAGTTCCTGTTTCACCCTTATCGGGCCTGTAGGAGGTCACGATATCACTGGGGCCAGTACGCACAAGCAGGTCGCCCTCCACATGGAGTTTGGCGTTTGGCTGTGTCGTTCCTATCCCTACTTTGCCTTCCTTTGAAATGCTCAGCCGCGGGGCTCCATTGGTAATTAGGCGCAGGGCCAATGGCACGGTGGTGCCCAATAGCGGTACTACGTTGCTTTCGCACTGCGGGTATACAAAGCCATTGCCCCCTACCTTCCAATATGGAGAACCGCCCAAACCATCGCCACAAGGAGTGCTTTCCACGATTGGCAGCTCATCCAGAGCACCGGCGCGCAGGATGCCATCGCCATTCAGGTACAGAGGGCCACTGGTGAGCGTAGGTCCGCCCAGCTTAATATCGCCATTGTTCTTCAGCCGCAGTCGTTCCTGCCCGTTGCTTTTAAACACCACGTCCGTGTTGTCCGTGGTGCCCAGGAATTGGTTGGCCGGGTCGGAGTTCGCATTGCCGCCCATGTCCCACACGCTGCGTTTGGGCTGGTCAAGGATCATGGATTCGGACTTTACCCAGCAGTTGTTGGCATCGGTTACCACCACGAAGAACTTCTTGGCGTCCAGCCCGCTGCGGTCCTGCGTGGTGGTGGTGCTGTCGTTCCACAGATAATTGTAGGGTGGCACGCCTTGCCCTACGGAGACGTCGATGCTGCCGTTGTAGCAGTCGTAGCAGCTTACGTTAAAGCCGTTGGAGTAAATGTACGGTTCCGCCACCACGATCAGTGGCGTGGGTTCGGTAAGGGTAATGTCCGTGATGACCACCGTGGAGTCAGCGTCCAGCACGGTCAACTTGTAGTACCCGGCGGAGAGGTTGCCCAGGTCCTCCGTGGTGGCCCCGTTGCTCCACGTGGTTTGATAGGGTGCCGTGCCGCCCGTGATGGTGGCGGCGATGGAACCGTTCTGTTTGCCGAAGCACTTGACGTTGTACCCGTTGTAGTTGTTGGCCTGCAGGGTAACGGCCAGCGGGCTTTGCCCAAGGACCGGCAGCGAAGCCATCGTGAGTACGATGAGGGCGGATGGTTTAGCGGAGCACAGGCCTGGACAAAACCGCTTGATCACACGGTGGAATGTACTGCGC
>JAGPDT010000004.1:0-57235 GCA_018057455.1 Flavobacteriales bacterium
CACCCACCTTTTGCCCGGCGGCATCGTAGGCGGTCACCGTCCAGTCATCCGGACCAGGGAAGTGTACGGCCCACTGCCCTTCAGCCGGCAGGGGGTTTACCACCAGGTTGCGCGCTGGTGCGGTAGGCGAAGAGGTGCCCAACGTATTTTGGTACTGTAGGTCAAAAGAGGCGATGAAGCCGTCGTGCGGTTGTTGGGCGGGTTCCGGGCTGGTGGCCGGGGAGCAGGACTTGTGGCCCGATCTATAGCTATGCTCCGACTTACGCATCATCCGCCGGGCAAGGTAATGCGGCAAGTGCACAAGTACCCACGGGTTGGTGACCTGCGGTGCGCCCAGACCAGGTCCGACCGGTGCCGGTGCCATGACCGCTAAGATCCTGCTGCCCGCCGGTTCAGTGCAGGGCGCTTGCGGAGGCCACCAGCGGAGTCTCCTCCAGGCGGGCATCGAACAGGTCGGCCAGTTCCAGCTTCAGGCGCTGCTTCACCTCATCCAGGTCCACCAGGCCGCCGAGCTCCTTGGCCATGCAGGTAACGCCCTTGTCGGTGATGCCACAGGGCACGATACGGTCGAAGTAAGCGAGATCGGTGTTCACGTTGAAGGCGAAGCCGTGCATGGTAACCCAGCGGCTGGCGCGGATGCCCAAGGCGCAGATCTTGCGGGCCTTGGTGGGGTCGTTGGCGTCCAGCCACACGCCGGGGAGACCGTTGATGCGGCCTGCCTTGATCTTCCAGGCTTCCAAGGTGCCGATCACCGCCTCTTCCAAGGTGGCCATGAAGCGGTGCATGTCGCTGTGGTGGTGGTCCAGGTCGAAGATGGTGTAGCCGGTGATCTGCCCGGGGCCGTGGTAGGTGATGTCGCCGCCGCGGTCGATGGGGAAGAACTGCACGCCTTCGCGTTGCATCTCGGCCTGGTCCATGAGCAGGTGCGCGGCCTTGCCGTTCTTGCCCAAGGTGTAAACGTGCGGGTGCTCGCAGAAGAGCAGGTGGTCTTCGGTGGGTACCCGCTGGTCTTCCGGTAGTTTGCGGTTGGCCGCTTTGCGGTCCAGCGTGGCTTGGAAGAGCTGTTTCTGAAGGTTCCAGGCATCGGCATAGCCGATCATACCCAGGTCGGTGAATCGGATGGTTTTCACCCCGCAAAGGTGGTGGCAAGAGAGGGCACCGACCAAGGGGGCAGATGAAGGGGCGCGAATGTCACAGGGTGTAACCCCGCACCGGACGGAACCCCGCAGTGAGCCGTCGGCCCGAGCACGACAGGGCCGACGAATCCTGTGAATTCCTCGACGAATGCAACCGTGGTCTGCGTGCTGGCGTAAACCGGCCCCGATCCACCCAGCCGAACGCTTTCACACACAGTTATGAAACAGCTACTTGCCGCATTGTTGTTGCTGCTTGCGCACTTGGGCCTGCTGGCCCAGACCGGAACCGAGTTCTGGATGGCGCCGCCGGACGTGACCCTGTTGCACAACAATCCGGGTGATCAGCCCATCTATTTCAACGTGACGGCGCGGAGCACGGCGGCCACGGTCACCATTGCGCAGCCCGCGAATGCGGGCTTCAATGGCGGCACGCCCATCGTGATCAACGTGGCGGCGAACAGCTCGGTGCGCTACAACCTCACCGCACTGAAGGCCCAGTTGGAGACGCGCCCCACCAACACCGTATGCAACACCGGCCTGTACGTAACGGCCACGGCGGACGTGACCTGCTACTACGAGTGCAGCAACACCAACAACGCGGACATCCTGGCGCTGAAGGGCGCCAACGGCCTGGGCACCGAATTCTACATCCCCCTGCACAAGCACTCCCCTTTCTACAACCACGATTTCGGCAACAACGCCAACAAGGCCTTCGCCAGCTTCGACATCGTGGCCACGGAGAACAACACCACGGTATTGATCAACTCGCCCGTGGCCGTGGACGGGCACCCCGCGCTCACCCCGTTCGTGGTGACGCTGAACCGGGGCCAGACCTACTCCTGCGCCAACACCAGCTACCCCAGCTACACCGATCCCACCACGCACCCCTCGGGTGCGGCCGTGCTTTCGGACAAGCCCATCGCCATCAGCATCAAGGACGACTCCAACCACAACCCCGGCGGCGGCTGCTACGACCTGATGATGGACCAGATCGTGCCGGTGGAGATCCTGGGCACGGACTACATCGCCGTGAAAGGCGCACTCTACAACAACGGCGACGAATCCACCTTCCTGATGGCGGTGGAGAACAACACCAAGGTGTACATCGACGGCAACGCCACGCCGGTGGCCACGCTCTTCGCCGGGCAGTACTACCGGCATGACATGGACTACCTCAGTTCGTCCACGGACAATGCCACCCACATGCACACCTCCAAACCCGTGTACGCCATCCACGTCACGGGCTTCGGCTGTGAAATGGGCATGGCCATCCTGCCCCCGCTGAACTGCGCGGGCAGCCAGCAGGTGGGCTTCACGCGGTCCACCAACGAAGGCTTCCGCCTGAACCTGCTGGTGCGCAGCGGTTCGGAGGACGACTTCACCGTAACCGGCCCCGGCACGGCCGTGATACTGGCCAGCTCCTTCAAGGTGGTGCCCGGCACGGGCGGCGAATGGATGGCCGCGCAGATCGCCTACAACACCACGCAGATTCCGGTGAACTCGGGGATCGTGGTGAGCAACTCCACGGACGTGTTTTCCCTCGGGGTGATCAATGGCGGCGGCGGTTCCGGCTGCCGCTACGGCTTTTTCTCGGAGTACTCCGGCAAGATCAACATCGATGCCGGTGTGGACCAGGACCTCTGCGCCGATGAGACCGCCACCCTCGCCGGGTCGGTGTCCGGTGGCAGCACCACCGGTATTTGGACCACCAGCGGCAGCGGGGTGTTCCAGCCCAACGCCACCGCCCTCAACGCCACCTACGAGCCCAGCATCGGCGACATCGCCCTGGGCAGCGTGACCCTCACCCTTACCAGCACGGGCCAGTGCACGCCCAAACAGGACGACCTGGTGCTCTTCTTCCAGCCCAAGCCCGTGCCCAACGCCGGCGCGGACCAGTCCGTGTGCACCAACAACCCGGTGGTGGCCCTCAGTGGCAGCATCCTCAACGCCGTGGGCGGCGTGTGGACCAGCGGCGGCAGCGGCAGTTTCTCGCCCTCCAATGCCAACCTCAATGCCAACTACACCCCCAGTGCCGGCGACCTCACGGCCGGCTCGGTATGGATCTACCTCACCACCACGGGCAATGGCTACTGCCAGGCCGTGAAGGACAGTATGCTCGTGACCTTCACCCCGGCTATCACCGTGAACGCCGGCAACGACAAGGTGCTCTGCTCCAACAATGCGGCCGCGGCCCTCGGCGGCAGTTTCACCGTGGCCACCGGCGCCGTGTGGAGCGGCGGCGCGGGCACCTTCGACCCCAGCACCACCAATGTGAACGCCACCTACACGCCCACGGCAGGCGAGATCGCCAGCGGCTCGCTGATCCTCACCCTCACCAGCACCGGCAATGGCAACTGCCTGGCGGTGAACGACCAGGTGCAACTGAGCTTCACGCCTTCGCCTTCGGCCAACGCCGGAAGCAACAGTTCGGTCTGCGCCAACAACGCCAACATTGCCCTCAATGGCAGCGTGACCGTGGCCACCGGCGGCACTTGGAGCGGCGGCACCGGCTCCTTCAGCCCGGACAACAACACCCTCAACGCCACCTACACGCCCACGGCCGCGGAGATCGCCAACGGCTCGGTGACCTTGGTCCTTACCACCACCGGCAACGGCACTTGCCTCCCCGCCACCAGTAGCCGCACCATCAGCTTTACCCCGGCACCGGTGGTGAACGCCGGTGTTGACGGCACCGTGTGCGCCAACAACGCCGCCATCACCCTGGCGGGCAACGTGACCGGCGCCACCGGCGGAAGCTGGAGCGGCGGTACCGGCACCTACGGCCCCAACAACAACGTGCTCAACGCCACCTACACGCCCAGCGCCGCCGAGCTCACCGCCGGCACGGTGACCCTCACGCTCACCAGCACCGGCAACGGCACCTGCAATCCGGTGGCCGACCAGGTGACCTTCAGCATCACACCGGCGCCCACGGCCAATGCAGGCTCGGACCAAACGCTTTGCGCCAACAACGCCGTGGCTGCACTGAACGGCAGCTTCACCGTGGCCACCGGCGCGGTGTGGAGCGGCGGCGCGGGCAGCTTCGACCCCAGCACCACCAACATGGTGGCCACCTACACGCCCACTGCGGCCGAGATCGCCGGGGGGTCCGTAACGCTCACCCTCACCACCACGGGCAACGGCGGCTGCAATGCCGTTGCCGACCCGATCAACCTGGCCTTTACGGCAGCACCTTCGGTGAACGCCGGGGCCAACAGCTCGGCCTGCGCCAACAACGCCACCATTGCCCTGAACGGCAGCGTGGCCGGTGCCACGGGCGGCGTGTGGAGCGGTGGCCTGGGCTCCTTCAACCCCAACAACACCACCCTCAACGCCAGCTACACGCCCACGGCGGCCGAGATCGCGGCGGGCACCCTCACGCTCACCCTCACCAGCACCGGTAACGGCAACTGCGTGCAGGTGCAGGACGGCCGCACCATCACCTTCACCCCGGCGCCCATCGTGAACGCCGGCCCCAGTGCATCGGTGTGTGCCAACGCCCCGGCCATGTCGCTCAACGGCACCGTGACCGGTGCCACCGGCGGCATCTGGAGCGGCGGCGCGGGCACGTACAGCCCCAACAACACCACGCTCAATGCGGTGTACACGCCCACCGCCGCTGAACGCACTGCAGGCACCGTGACCCTCACGCTCACCAGCGCCGGCAACGGCACCTGCAACGCCGAGAGCGACCAGGTGACCTGGACCATCACCCCCGCACCCACGGTGAACGCCGGCATGGACCGCACGGTATGCGGCAATAACGCGGCCGTCACCCTCAACGGCAGCTTCACCGTGGCCACCGGCGGCGTGTGGAGCGGCGGTGCGGGTAGCTTCGACCCCAGCACCACCAACATGAACGCCACCTACACGCCCACCGCGGCGGAGGTGGCCACCGGCTTCGTAACGCTCACCCTCACCTCCAGCGGCAATGGCCTGTGCACGGCCGTGACCGACCAGGTGCAGATCACCTTCACCCCGGCGCCCACGGCCAACGCGGGTGCCGATGCAACGGTTTGCGCCAACAACGCGGCCATCGTCCTGAACGGCGGCGTGACCCTGGCCACCGGCGGCATCTGGAGCGGCGGAGCGGGCACCTACAACCCCGGCAACACCACCCTCAACGCCACCTACACCCCCACGGCGGCCGAGATCGCCTCCGGCACCCTCACCCTTACCCTCACCACCACCGGCAACGGCACCTGCAACAGTGCCAGCGACAGCCGCGTGATCACCTTCTCGCCCGCACCCGTCGTGAACGCCGGCCTGAACGGCTCGGTGTGCGCCAACAACGCGGCCATCACCTTGAACGGCAGCGTGAGCGGCGCCACCGGCGGCACCTGGAGCGGCGGCACGGGCACCTACAATCCCAACGCCAATACCCTCAATGCCGTGTACACCCCCAGCGCCGCTGAACGTACCGCAGGCACCGTGACCCTCACCCTCACCAGCACCGGCAACGGCCTGTGCAACGCCGTGAGCGACCCAGTGACCTTCGCGATCACCCCTGCGCCCACCGTGAATGCCGGTGCGGACCAGAGCCTGTGCTCCAACAATCCCGCGGCCATCCTGGCCGGCAGCTACACCGTGGCCACCGGTGCCACTTGGAGCGGCGGCAACGGCACTTACAGCCCCAGCGCCAACAACGTGAACGCCACCTACACGCCCACGGTAACCGAGATCGCCAATGGTTCGGTGACATTGACCTTGACCACCACCGGCAACATCACCTGCAATGCCGTATCGGACAACGTGGTGCTGACCTTCACCCCTTCGCCCACGGCCAACGCCGGTGCGGATGTGACGCGCTGCGCGAACAACGCCAACGTGGTGCTTGGCGGTAGCGTGACAGTGGCCACCGGCGGCGTGTGGAGCGGCGGTGCGGGCTCCTACAACCCCAACAACGCCACGCTCAATGCCACCTACACACCCACCCCTGCGGAGATCTCCGCGGGCATCGTAACCCTCACGCTCACCACCACCGGCAACAACAACTGCAACGCCGTTGCGGACACCAAGGTGATCAACTTCACCCCGGCGCCCACGGTGAACGCGGGCGCCAACGGCAGCGTGTGCGCCAACAATGCGGCCATCAACTTGAACGGCAGCGTGACCATCGCCACCGGCGCCACCTGGAGCGGCGGCACGGGCACCTACAGCCCCAACGCCAACGCGCTCAACGCCGTGTACACGCCCAGCGCCGCTGAACGCACCGCAGGCACCGTGACCCTCACGCTCACCAGCACCGGCAACGGCCTGTGCACCGCGGTAACGGACCAAGTGACCTACGCCATCACGCCTGCACCCACGGTGAATGCGGGTGCCAACCAAAGCCTTTGCGGCAACAACGCCGTGGCCACCCTCTCCGGCAGCTACACCGTGGCCACCGGCGCCACCTGGAGCGGCGGTGCGGGCACCTTCAGCCCCAGCCCCAACAACGTGAACGCCACCTACACGCCCACGGCCACCGAGATCGCCAACGGATCGGTGACCCTCACCCTCACCACCACGGGCAACAACAACTGCACGGCGGTGAGCGACAACATGGTGATCGCCTTCACGCCGGCCCCCACGGCCAACGCCGGTGCTGATGCAACCCGCTGCGCGAACAACGCCAGCGTGGCGCTCGGCGGCAGCGTGACCCTCGCCACCGGCGGCACGTGGAGCGGCGGCGCGGGAACCTTCGCTCCGAACAACACCACCCTCAACGCCACCTACACGCCCACCGCGGCGGAGATCGCGGCGGGTACCCTTACACTTACCCTCACCACCACCGGCAACGGCGGTTGCAACCCCGCCACCGACACCAAGGTGATCAACTTCACCCCGGCACCCACCGTGAACGCCGGCGTCAACGGCAGCGTGTGCGCCAACAATGCCACCATCACGTTGGCCGGCACGGTAACGGGATCCACCGGCGCCACCTGGAGCGGTGGCACCGGCACGTACAACCCCAATGCCAACACGCTCAATGCCGTGTACACCCCCAGTGCCGCTGAGCGCACCGCAGGCACGGTGACCCTCACCCTCACCAGCACCGGCAACGGCCTTTGCACCGCCGTGGCGGACCAAGTGACCTATACCATCACCCCTGCGCCCACGGTGAACGCGGGCACGGACCAAACGCTTTGCGCCAACAGCCCCGTGGCCACCTTGAACGGCAGCTACACCGTGGCCACCGGCGCCACCTGGAGCGGCGGCAACGGCACCTTCAACCCCAGCGCCAACTACGTGGGCGCCACCTACACGCCCACGGCCGCTGAAATTTCCAACGGGCTGGTGACCCTGACCCTCACCACCACCGGCAACAACAACTGCACGGCGGTGGCCGATGTGATGGAACTGCACTTCACCCCGGCACCGGTGGTGAATGCCGGTACCGATGCCACCGTCTGCGCCAACAACGCCACAGTAAGCTTGAACGGCAACGTGGCCGTGGCCACGGGCGGCGTGTGGAGCGGCGGCGCGGGGTCCTTCACCCCCAACAACACCACCCTCAACGCCAGTTACACGCCCACCCCGGCGGAGCTCGCGGGCGGCACGTTGACGCTGACCTTGACCAGCACGGGCAACGGCAACTGCGCCGTGGTGAGCGACAGCAAACTGGTCACCTTCACCCCGGCACCGATCGTGAACGCCGGAACCGACGGCAGCGTATGCGCCAACAATGCGGCCATCACCTTGGCCGGTAACGTCACGGGTGCCACCGGCGGCATCTGGAGCGGCGGTGCAGGCAGCTTCAGCCCCAACAATACCACGCTCAACGCGGTGTACACACCCACCGCGGCCGAACGCACCGCAGGCACCGTGACCCTCACGCTCACCAGCGCGGGCAACGGCCTGTGCAACGCCGTAAGCGACCAGGTGTCCTTTGTGATCACCCCGGCGCCGACGGTGAACGCCGGTGCGGACCAAAGCCTCTGCGCCAACAATTCCACGGCCAACCTCTCCGGTGGATTCACCGTGGCCACCGGTGTGGTGTGGAGCGGCGGTGCAGGCACCTTCAGCCCCAGCGCCAACAACCTCAACGCCTCCTACACGCCCACGGCCACCGAGATCGCCAACGGCTCGGTAACGCTCACCCTCACCACCACCGGCAACAACAACTGCACGGCGGTGAGCGACAACATCACGCTCTCCTTCACCCCCGCGCCCACGGCCAATGCAGGCACCGATGCCAGCGTATGCGTGAACAACGCCAACGTGGCCCTGAACGGTGGCGTGACCGTGGCCACCGGCGGAATTTGGAGCGGCGGCCTGGGATCCTTCACCCCGAACAACACCACCCTCAACGCCACCTACACGCCCACCCCGGCGGAACTGGCTGCAGGCACTTTGACGCTCACCCTCACCACCACCGGCAACGGCAACTGCGGCCAGGTGGCGGACAGCAAGCTGATCACCTTCACCCCGGCACCCACCGTGGATGCCGGACTGAACGGCACCGTGTGTGCGAACAACGCGGCCATCCCCTTGGCCGGAGCGGTGAACGGCGCCTCCGGCGGCATCTGGAGCGGCGGCACCGGCTCCTACAGCCCGAATGCCAATACGCTCAACGCCACCTACACGCCCAGCGCTGCTGAACGCACTGCGGGCAGCGTGACCCTTACGCTCACCACCGTGGGCAACGGCAACTGCTCTGCGGTGAGCGACCAAGTGACCTTCAGCATCACCCCTGCGCCTACGGCCAACGCCGGTGCGGACCGCGTGCTCTGCGCCAACAACCCCGTGACCACCCTGGCCGGTGCCTTCACCGTGGCCACCGGCGGCGTGTGGAGCGGCGGCAACGGCAGCTTCGACCCCAGCACCACCAACATGAGCGCGATCTACACGCCCACAGCGGCTGAAATCGCCAACGGCACCTTGACGCTCATCCTCACCACCACCGGCAACGGACTCTGCAATGCCGTGGCCGACCAAGTGCTGCTCACCTTCACCGATGCACCCACGGCCAACGCCGGTGCTGATGTGACCGTGTGCGCCAACAACGGCGCGGTGGCCCTGGGCGGCAGCGTGGTGACCGCCACGGGCGGAACCTGGAGCGGTGGATCGGGCACCTTCACCCCCAACGCCAACACGCTCAACGCCACCTATTCGCCCAGCGCGGCCGACATCGCCGCAGGCCAGGTGACCCTGACGCTGACCACCACCGGCAACGGCGACTGCACCCCGGCCGTGGACAGCAAGACCATCTTCTACACCCCGGCACCCATCGTGAACGCCGGTGTTGATGGCACGGTGTGCGCCAATGCGGCCGCCATCGCCCTCAGCGGCACCGTGACAGGCGCCACCGGCGGCGTGTGGAGCGGCGGCAGCGGCAGTTTCAGTCCGAACAGCATCACCCTGAACGCCACCTACACGCCCACCGCAGCGGAGATCACGGCAGGCACAGTGACGCTCACCCTCACCAGCGCCGGCAATGGCCTGTGCAACCCGGTGACGGACCAGGTGACGTACACCATCACGCCTTCACCCACCGTGAATGCCGGTGTGGACCAGACCTTGTGCGGCAACAACGGCACCGCCACCCTGAATGCGGCCCTCACCGTGGCCACCGGCGTACAGTGGAGCGGCGGCACCGGCCTCTACAGCCCGGGCAGCACCGCGCAGAACATCACCTACTCGCCCTCGCCGATCGAAGTGGCCAACGGCTCCGTGACCCTTATCGCCACCACCACCGGCAATGGCAACTGCGCCGCCGTGGCGGACCAAGTGCAGATCACCTACACCGTGGCACCCACGGCCAATGCAGGTCCTGACCAGAGCGTGAGCGAGAACAACCCGGCGACCACTTTGGCCGGAACCTATTCCATCGCCACCGGCATCAGCTGGAGCGGTGGTGCCGGCACTTACACGCCGAACAACACCACGGCCAACGCGGTGTACATGCCCACGGCCTCGGAGATCGCGGCCGGCAGCGTAACCCTCACTTTGACCACCACGGGCAACGGCTCCTGCGCGGCCGCCAGCGACCAGATGACCATCACCTTCAGCGATGCGCCCACGGCCAACGCCGGACCTGACCAAACGATCTGCGCCAACAACGCCAGCGTGGTGCTCAGCGGCAGCGTCACCATCGCCTCCGGCGGCATCTGGAGCGGCGGCAACGGCAGCTACAACCCCAACAACGTTTCGCTCAACACCACCTACATCCCCTCCGCCGCCGAGATCGCCGCGGGCAGCGTCACCCTCACGCTCACCACCGTGGGCAACGGCAACAGCAATCCGGTGACGGATCAGATCGTGATCACCATCACGCCTGCCCCCATGGTGAATGCGGGCGCCAACCTCACCAGCTGTGCCAACCAACCCACGGCCCAGCTGGCCGGTGTGGTGAACAACGCCACCGGCGGTGTGTGGAGCGGCGGATCGGGCACCTTCAACCCCGGCAACACCAACCTCAACGCCACCTACACGCCCACCTTGGGTGAAGTGGCCGCAGGCACCGTAACGCTCACCTTGACCAGCACCGGCAACGGCACCTGCAACGCGGTGGCCGACCAAGTGGCCATCGCCATCGCCCCGGCCCCCGTGGTGAATGCCGGCGTCGATCAAACCGTGTGTTCCAACAACGCCAGCGTGCAACTGGCCGCATCCGTGGCCAATGCCACCGGCGGCATCTGGAGCGGCGGCACCGGCGGCTTCTCGCCGAGCATCAACGCGCTCAACGCCGTCTATACCCCCAGTGCGACCGAACTGGCCAACGGCTCGGTGACCCTCACGCTCACCAGCACCGGCAACGGCAGCTGCCTGGCCGTGAGCGATGCCCTGACGATCTTCTTCTCGCAAAGCCCCACGGTGAATGCGGGCGCGGACCGCACGGTGTGCGCCAACGACCCCACGGTGGTGCTCAACGGCGCGATGACCATTGCCGGTGGCGCCGCATGGAGCGGCGGCGGCGGAAGCTTCACGCCGAATGCGAACTCCTTGAACGCCACCTACCACCCCAGCGCGGCTGAAGTGGCCTTGGGCACGGCGACCTTGACGTTGACCACCACGCAGAACGGCCTGTGCAATGCGGTGAGCGACCAGATGGCCATCACCATCATCGCCTCGCCTGTGGCGGATGCGGGAACTGACCTGTTCGTCTGCTCCAACAACGCACAAGTGCAATTGGGCGGTGCCGTGAACGGCGCCGGTGGCGGCCAGTGGAGCGGCGGTGCGGGCACTTACAGCCCATCGATCGCTTCCTTGAACGCCATCTACACGCCCACTGCGGCGGAGGTGGCGGCAGGCACCTTGACCTTGACCTTGACCACCATCGGCAACGGCAACTGCGTGCCGGTGAGCGACCAGGTGCTGATCACCTTCACCGCTTCGCCCACGGCGAATGCCGGCAACGATGGCGTGTACTGCGCCAACAATGCAGCGATCCAGCTCAACGGCAGCGTGACCATTGCCAACGGCGGCACCTGGAGCGGCGGCGGCGGAACCTTCACGCCGGATGCCAACGCCCTCAATGCGGTGTACGTGCCATCCTTAGGTGAGATCGCCGCTGGCAGCGCCACACTCACGCTCACCACCACGGGCAACAACGGTTGCACCCCGGTGAGCGACAACGTGAGCTTCACCTTCACTCCGGCGCCCACGGCCAACGCCGGTGCCGACGCGAGCATCTGCGCCAACAACGCCACCTTCCAACTGAACGGCAGCGTGACCGTGGCCACCGGCGGATTGTGGAGCGGCGGTGCAGGCAGCTTCAGCCCCAACAGCGGCGTGCTGAATGCCGTGTACACGCCCACGGCGGCGGAGATCGCCGCAGGCAGCGTGACCCTCACGCTCACCACCGTGGGCAACGGCCAGTGCAGCCCGGTAAGCGACCAACTGGTGCTCACCATTACACCTGCTCCCGTGGTGGATGCCGGTCTGCCTGTGCAGTCCTGCGCCAACAACCCCGCCGTGCAACTGTCCGGTTCCGTGCAGAACGCCGCAGGCGGGATGTGGACCGGTGCGGGCAGCTTCAGCAACGCCACCAGCCTGAGCCCCATCTACACGCCTTCCGCTGCGGAAGTGCTGGCGGGCACCGCCACGGTAACGCTGACCAGCACCGGCAATGGCCTCTGCAACGCGGTGAGCGATCAGGTGACCATCACCATCACCGCCGCACCGGTGGTTGATGCGGGCACGGCACAAACGCTCTGCGCCAACAACGTGGCGGCCCAGCTCGCCGGCGCGGTGACCAACGCCACCGGCGGTGCGTGGAGCGGCGGTGCAGGCAGCTTCAGCCCCAACGCCAATACCTTGAACGCCGTGTACACCGCCAGCGCCGCCGAAGTGGCCGCGGGCAGTGCGTGGCTCTACCTCACCAGCACCGGCAACGGCGGCTGCCTCTCCTCGCGGGATTCCGTCCTGCTGAGCTTCAGCCCGGCACCCGCGGTGAACGCGGGCCTGGATGCCCATGTGTGCGCCAACAACGCAGCCGTGAACTTGAACGGCAGCGTGACCGTGGCCACCGGCGGCAACTGGAGCGGCGGAGCGGGCAGCTTCTCGCCCAACGCCCAAGCCCTCAATGGCATCTACACGCCCACCGCACTTGAACTGGCGGCAGGCCAGATCAACCTGGTGCTCACCAGCACCGGAAACGGAAATTGCATCGCAGTAAAGGACAGCTTGGTGATCATCGTGGACCCCGTGCCCGTGGTGAACGCCGGTCCGGACCAAAGCATCTGCGCCAACAACCCCAACTTCCAGCTGAACGGCTTCGTGGGCAACGCCCCGGGCGGACAGTGGACCGGCGGTGCGGGCAACTACTTCCCCAGCAACACCTCCTTGGCCGTGCAATACACGCCCACCGCGGCCGAGATCGCAGCAGGCTCGCTGACCTTCACCCTCACTTCCACGGGCACCATGTACTGCGCAGCGGTCACGGACCAAGTGACCATTGTCTTCACGGATTCCCCCGTGGTGAACGCGGGTGCTGACCTGATGATCTGCGCCAACAATGCGGCGGTGCAGCTCACCGGCAACGTGGACAACGCCAGTGGCGGCACTTGGAGCGGTGGCAGCGGCGCCTTCAGCCCCAATGCCAACGTGCTCAGCCCGGTGTACACGCCCACGGCCTCCGAGATCGCCTCGGGCGGCATGAACCTCATCCTCACCAGCACCGGCAACGGCAACTGCATCGCCGTGCGCGACACGGTGCATGTCACCTTCACCCCGGCACCCACGGTGAATGCCGGAAGCGACCTGAGCATGTGCTACAACAACCCGGTGGTGTCGCTGAACGGCGCGAGCACCGTGGCCGGCGGCGTGCAGTGGAGCGGCGGCTTGGGCACTTACGCGCCCAACGCACAGAACGCCACCGCGCAGTACACATTGACGCCCTTCGAACTGCAGACCGGCGCGGTGACCCTCACGCTCACCACCACCGGCAACGGCAACTGTTTGGCCGTGGCCGACCAGATGACCATCACCGTAACGCCTTCACCGGTGGTGAATGCCGGTGCGGACCTGATCACCTGCTCCAACGACCTCGATGTGCCCATGGCGGGCACCGTGCAGGGCGGCGCAACCACCGGCGTGTGGAGCACCTCGGGCACGGGCAGCTTCTTCCCCAGCGCCACCGACCTGAATGCCACCTACATGGCCAGCGCGCTGGATTCACTGAACGGTACTGTGGATCTCACCCTCACGGCCACCAGCTTCGGCCTATGCAACGTGGTGAGCGACCTGATGACGCTGACCATCCTGCCCAACGCCACGGCCAACGCAGGCCCTGACCAGAGCACCTGCGCCAGCAACGCCACCGTGCAACTCACGGGCACCATCATCGGCAACGCCACCCAAGGCCAGTGGACCACCACCGGCGCGGGCAGCTTCGTGCCGAACGCCAACGATGCCAACGCGGTGTACCAAGTGGCGGCATCCGATGCGGCGCTGGGCAACCTCACCTTCACCTGGAGCGTGAACAGCTGCGACAACGCCATGGACCAGATGAACCTGGCCATCGTGCCGGTGTCCGCTGCGAATGCGGGTGCTGACCAAGTGGTCTGCTTCGGCAGCCTCAACGTGGTGATCAACGGCAACATCAGCGGCGCCTCCAGCACGGGTGTGTGGAGCACCTTGGGCACCGGCAGCTTCGCGAATGCGGCCGATGCATTGTCCAACATCTACCAGGCCAGCGCCCAGGATTCCTTGGCACAAGGCGTGGACCTGGTGCTCACGGCCACGAACACCGGCGCGTGCAGTGCCGATGCGGACACCGTGCACATCGCGATCCAGCCCGCCGGTACCGTGAACGCCGGCCAGGACCTGAGCTTCTGCGCCAACAACGCCACCGTGCAATTGATGGGCACCTTGAGCGGCGATGCCACCCAAGTGCAGTGGACCACCTCCGGCACGGGCAGCTTCTACCCGAGCAACACCGTGCTCACGCCCACCTATGTGCCCAGCGCCATCGATACGGCCATCGGTACGCTGACGCTGACCTTGAACGCGGTGAACACCTGCAACAACGCCAGCGACGCCATGAGCTTGACGCTGACCCCGGCACCGTACGTGAACGCAGGCCTAGACCAGACCTTCTGTGACCAGGTGAGCGTGTTCGGCATCAACGGCTCGATCAGCGGGGTGACCAGCGTGGGCCAGTGGACCACCACCGGCACGGGCACCATCGCCAACGCCGGTTCAGTGAACACCACCTACACCGCCAGTGCCGCCGACGTGGCCGCCGGGCAGATCACCTTCACCCTCAGCTCGCTGAACAACGGCAACTGCAACGCGGTGGGCGACAACATGACGATCTACCTCACCGACGGCATCATCGTGAGCGCCGGACCGGACCAGAGCGTGTGCGTGGCCAGTGACCATGCCAACCTGCAGGGCACCATACAGAACGGCTCGCCCTCGGGCACCTGGACCACCACCGGCACGGGTACCTTCCAGCCCAATGCCGACGTGCTGAACGCCCAGTATTACTTCTCCCCGGCCGACGTGGCCAACGGTGCGGTGGTACTCACCTTCACGGCAACGAACACCGGTACCTGCCCCAGTGGCAGCGACCAGATGACGTTGACCTTCGGCAACGCCAGCTATGCGTATGCCGGTGAGGACCAAGCGCTCTGCGCCAATGCGCCGATAGCCCAGCTCGGCGGTAACTACAGTGGCGGGGCTTCCGGCATCACCTGGACCACCAGCGGCTCCGGCAGCTTCAGCAACAACACCAACCCCGCTGCCACCTATACACTGAGCGCGGCGGACATCGCGGCGGGCACCGTGCAGCTCACCATGACCACCATCACCAATGGCAGCTGCGTGGCCGCCAGCGACGGTGTGACCCTCACGGTGAATGCCATACCGGCGATCACCGCGGGCAGTGACGTGATCGCCTGCACCTCGGCACCGGTGCAGCTGGCCGCCAACGCAGCCAACGCCACCGGCGGTACGTGGACCACCAGCGGTTCCGGCACCTTCTTCGATGCCAACGCCCTGGCCACCCTGTACTACCCCAGTGCAGCGGACAGCATCGCAGGCACGGTGACCCTCACGGTGACCAGCACCGGCATGGCCCCATGCAGCGCGGTGGCCGATGCGCTGACCATCACCTTCGGCGGCGGCCTCAGTGCACAAGCCGGGCAGGATGTGACCACGTGCAGTACCAGCCCCAACGTGGCCCTGGCGGGCACCGTGGCAGGCACCACCACCGGCCTATGGTCCAGCAGCGGCACGGGCTCCTTCAGCCCCAGCGCCACGGACCTCAATGCCACCTACATCCCCGGTGCGGCGGACTTCGTGATTGGCAACATCAACCTGGTGCTCAGCACCACCAACAACGCGGGCTGCCCGGCCGGCCGCGATACCCTGGTGGTAAGCTACCATGTGCCGCCCACGGTGAACGCCGGTGCCGACCAGCTGATCTGCAACGGCATTGAGCCCATCCAGCTCGGGGCCATCGCCCAGAACGACAGCGCCGTGCATTGGATCACCGCCGGCACGGGCGTCTTCAGCCCCGATGCCAACACGGCCAATGCCACCTACCTGCCCTCGGCCCAGGACAGCATCAACGGCGGCGTGTACCTGATCCTCACCGCCTACGGCACGGGCACCTGCGCCAATGCCTCGGATTCACTCTTCATCGGCGTGGGGCCCACCCGCATCGCCCTTGCAGGCAGCGATTTGGACATCTGCGCCGATGGCGGTCCCATACCCTTGGCCGGCGCCATCACCGGCGTGAGCGGCGGCACGTGGACCACCAACGGCACGGGCAGCTTCCTGCCGGATGCCACGGCCCTCAACGCCACCTACGTGCCCAGCGCACCCGACCTGGTGTTCCAGCAACTGAGCTTCGTGCTCACCACCACCGGCAACATGGGCTGCCCTGCGCACAGCGATACCACCTTGGTGAACTTGCACCAGCCTTCCATGGTGGATGCCGGCCAGGACATCTCCACCTGCGATGCCAGCGCCGACGTGCAGCTGGCGGGCGTGGCCAACGGTGGCACGGGCGTGCAGTGGTCCACCTTGGGCAGCGGCACCTTCGTGCCCAACAGCACCACGGCCACCGCCGTGTACCAGCCCAGTGCCGCGGACAGCGCCATGCATTACGTGGACTTGGTGCTCACCACCACCGGCGAGCTGTACTGTGCAGCACCCGATGACACCGTGCGCATCTCCTTCGTGAACCCGCTGAGCGCGGCCTTCACCATGGGGGCAGCCTGCGCCGGCCTGCCCACGGCCTTCACCGATGCCAGCACCACCACCGGATCACCCATCGTAGGCCGTACCTGGACCCTGGGGAACGGCACCACCGCCACCGGCCAGCAAGCCAGCGCCACCTATGGCACGGCGGGCCCGTACACGGTAACGCTCACGGTGTTCGCGCAGAACGGATGCAGCGCCTCCACCAGCCAGACCGTGGAGATCATGGACTCGCCCACGGCCGGCTTCAGCATCAGCGGCGATGCCTTCACCGGGGAGCCGATGATCATCACCGACAACGCCATCGGCGCCACCACCTGGCAGTACGACTTCGGCGACGGCACCGGCTCGCTGATGCAACAGCCCAACCACGTGTATACCGGGCCGGGCCAGTACATCATCGTACAAACGGTGCGCAATGCCGCCGGCTGCTCCGCCCAGGACTCCATCCTGGTCTCCATCAAGGAGAACAAGATCGTGGCGCCCAAACTGCCCGATGCCTTCAGCCCCAACGGCGACGGCGTGAACGACGCCTTCTTCGTCCGCGGCGGACCCTTTGAGACCATCCACCTGCGCATCTACAATGGATGGGGTGAAATGATCTTCGAGACCACCGACCCCACCTTCGGCTGGGACGGCACCTACAACGGCAAGCCGGAGATCAACGGGGTGTATGTGTACTCCGTGGTGGCCACCTCGGTGGACGGCCAGGAACACGACCGTTCGGGCAAAGTGACCTTGATCCGCTAAAAGAGAACAGAACACCATGAAAACGACAACGAACCTTCTGTTGGCGGCCGCCCTTTTCGGATCCGGGGCCGCCTGCGCACAGGACGCGCAGCTCTCCCAGTACGAGGCCGCCGCCGTCATGCTCAACCCCGCGCTCACCGGCATGTTCGAGAACAGCGACTTCCGCGTAAGCACCAACTTGCGCAGCCAATGGAGCAGCTTGGGCAGCAACTTCCTCACCACCGCCTTCGCCGTGGACATGTCCATGGACCGGCAGTACGGCTTCGGGGCCTACCTGAGCAACTACAACATGGCCGGCACCATGAACAACTTCCAGGCCGGCATCAGCGGCGCTTACAACGTCTCCTCCAGCAAGGACTATTCGCTCTCCGCCGGTGTGAACCTGGGCCTGATCTACAAAAAGGTGAACGACGATGAACTGGTCTGGGACGCCCAGTACGACCGCGACCACTTCAACACCGACCTGCCCACCGGCGAGCTCTTCCAGAAGATGGGCCGCATGCTGCCCGACCTGGGCGCCGGCGTGGCCTACCGCTCCACCGACCGCAACAAGATGTTCAACCCTTTCGGCAACTTCGCTCTGTTCCACGTCACCACCCCGGACGAGTCCATCTTCCGCACCGAGAAGAGCGACCTGCCCATCCGTTGGTCGGCGAATGCCGGCACGCGCATCACCGTGAGCGAAGGCGTGGACATCATTCCCCAAGGCCTCTACATGCGGCAAGGTGAGGACCAGCAGGTACAAGCCGGTGTGATGGGCCAAGTGGCCCTGATGAACGGGGTGTACGGCGTGGTGGGCGGTGCCTCCTACCGGTTGGACGATGCACTGATCGCCCAGGTGGGCATCAAGCACGGCAACAACTACTACCGCTTCAGCTACGATGTGAACGTTTCACCCCTGCGCAGCTACACCCGCAACAACGGCGCATTCGAGTTCTCCATCGTGTACCTGGGCACCGTGTCCGGCAGGGCGCGGAGGATGACCAGCAGCGCGTTCTGAGTGCATGGAGCGGTGATCCCGGTCCGGGGTTTTGCCCGGAGGTGCGCGCCCGGCTCCTGCCGGGCGCGTTGCATGCCCGGGCTTTCACCCATCGCTTCCATCCCCCATACCGGCGTTCGGCTGTTTGCCGAGTGCCTCCTCCCGCGCGACCTCCGGCCGCCGCGCGGATGGCCAAGGCCACCGGGGTCGCCCTCGATGCCCTGGGCGGACTTTCAGCGGCCGCCACCGATCCCGAACGGGGCCGCCTGCTCGCCCAGCTCGCCGAACGGCCCGAACCCGTCCGCGCCGCCGCAAGGCCCATGTTGGCCGGCTTGCTCAGGCTTAACGGGAAGTGAGGCGGGCCCGCCCATCTTAGGCGGGCGGAACGCCCGGACAACCCAACGCACCCGCCAAGAAGGCGAGCGCGTGCCCGCGTTGTGGGACACGCGGGCGAGGGCGGGGGCATTAACGGACCTGCCCAAGGATGCCGCGGGCCGCCCACCGCCCCATGGCAAAGCATCCCTGCAGCAGGAACCCGCCGGTGGGCGCGTCCCAGTCCACCATCTCGCCGATGGTGAACAGGTGTGGATGGTGCCTCAGAGAGAAGTCCGCGTTCAAGGCGGGCACCGGGATGCCGCCCACGGTGCTGATGGCCTCGCCGAGCGGGCGCAACCCACGTACGGGCAGGTGCAGGTCCTTGACCCGCTGCGCGAAATGCGCCGGTGATGCGAACACCTCCTTCGGCGTAAAGGCCTTCACCAGTGCGAGCTGCGCGCGGTTCAGGCCAATGGCTTCGCCATAGTGCTTGGCCGCCTTCTGGCCGATGCGCTCAACAAGCCGGTCCACGGCGCTGTCCGGTTTCAGGTCGAGCCGCAGAACCGTTGCACCTTCCCGTAGCGCGGGCACCACGGGATAGACCGCATTGCCCTCCAGTCCGTGCCCGGTAATGGTGGCCTCGCCCCAGGCGCTGCGATCACCGGCGGCGAGGCGTACGTTCTTCAACGGTTTGCCCTCATGCGCCCCGATGAACGCCCGGGGCCATGGGATCTCCACGCCGCAGTTGGAGGAGCGGAAGGGCAACACCTCCATGCCGATGGCGCGGAACAGCGGTGGCCAGATCCCGGTGGAGCCGGTGACGGGCCATGAGGCGCCGCCCAGTGCAAAGAGCACACGGTCCGCCTCCAGGGTGAACGGGCCTTGGTGGCTCTCCATGCGCACGCGGCCTTGGGCGTCGAAGCCGGTGAAGGCATGTTCGGCATGGATGTGGACACCTTGTTGCAGCAGGCCTTGACGGATGCTTTCCAGCACATCGATCGGCTTGATGCCTTTCACCGGAAATACGCGCCCGCTGGTGCCTATGAATGTTCCAATGCCCCGTGTGGCGAGCCATCGGCGCAGGTCCGTGGGGCCGAAGGCGCGCAGGGCGGCATCCAGGAAACCGGCGGGTGCGTAGTGCCGCAGCAGCTCATCACCCTGGGCCGAGTTGGTGAGGTTGAAGCCGCCTTGGCCCGCCACCAGCAACTTGCGGCCGATGTGCTTGCCGTGCTCGTACAAGTGCACCTGCGCATGGGGCGCCAAGGTGTCGGCCGCCATCAGGCCGGCGGGACCGCTGCCAATGATGGCGATGCGCAGGGGAGGAGCCATGCTGCAAAGGAGGCGAACAATGGCCGGGCGGGACACATCCGGTGGGAAGGGCCATTTTTGCGCCCCCGATGCAGGCCCGCCCGTTCCGTTTTGTTGTTTGTTTGCCGCTGCTGGCCGTTGCGCCGGGGCTCCACGCCCAAGTGGTGAACATCGAGGGCCGCCGCTTCCTGAACGACACGGTGCCCTGGCAGGGCACCGTGAATTTCCGCTTCAACGTGGCGGAGAACGGCCAGCGGTCGCTGAGCGTGGGCCTCAACGGCGCCGTGCAGTTCATCGATCAGCGCGACCGCTACTTCTTGGTCAACGACCTTGCCTTCAGCCAGGTGGAGGCCAACGAATTCCTCAATACCGGCTTCCAGCACCTGCGGTACAACTACCGGGCGGATTCGCTGTGGACGGGCGAAGCCTTTGTGCAGGCCCAGTACAACAAACCCCTCCGGTTGGACCTGCGGTTGATGGTGGGGGCCGGGCCGAGGCTGACGGTAGTGGACGCCGAGAAATGGCGCGTGAACCTGGGCACCGCCCTGATGCTGGAGAACGAATACATCACCGCCGGGCCGCGCTTGTTGGAAGGCCGCAACAGCAGTTACGTGGCCGCCACGCTCCGGTTCAGCGCGCTGGCCAGCCTCACTTCCGTGGTGTATTACCAGCCGAAGATCTTCGATGCCAGCGATCACCGCATCGCCTTCGAGGGCGGCCTGGTGATCAATGTGACCAAGCGGATGACCCTGGAGGGGCGCTTGAACCTGCTGAAGGACAGCGCCCCGCCTGAAGGCGTGAACGAATTGACCTACAGCTGGAACAACCTGTTCGGCTACCGGTTCTGATTTCCTTTCCACAAAATTCCTGTCGAGCCTTGAAGCGCGCAGGCATCTGCCCGTTCAGGGCCGACAGCCAACGGCCATCCACCCGCGGACAACCGGCAACCAACAATTAAACCCGGCTCACTTGAATGCAGCAATCCCCGTCACGTCGTGGCCGGTGATCAACAGGTGGATGTCGTGGGTTCCTTCGTAGGTCACCACGCTCTCCAGGTTCATCATGTGGCGCATGATGGGGAATTCGTTGGTGATGCCCATGCCGCCGAGCATCTGGCGGGCCTCACGGGCCGTGGTGAGCGCCAAGTGCACGTTGTTGCGCTTGGCCATGCTGATCTGCGCGGTGGTGGCGCGGCCTTCATTGCGCAGCACGCCCAGCCGCCAGGTGAGCAACTGGGCCTTGGTGATCTCGGTGATCATCTCGGCGAGCTTCTTCTGCATCAGCTGGAAGCTGGCGATGGGCTTGCCGAACTGGATGCGCTCCTTGCTGTAGCGCAGCGCGGTGTCGTAGCACTCCATGGCCACGCCCAGGGTGCCCCAGGCAATGCCGTAGCGGGCGCTGTCCAAGCAGCCCATGGGGGCGCCCAGGCCGGATTTGTTGGGCAGCAGGTTGGCCTTGGGCACCTTCACATTGTCGAACACCAGTTCGCCGGTGGGGCTGGCGCGCAGGCTCAGCTTGCCGTGGGTGGTGGGCGTGGTGAAGCCTTCCATGCCGCGCTCCACGATCAGGCCGTGGATGCGGCCTTCGGTGTTCTCGGCCTTGGCCCACACCACGGCCAGGTCGGCAAAGGGCGCGTTGCTGATCCACATCTTGGCGCCGTTCAGCAGGTAGTGGTCGCCCTTGTCCTGGAAGGTGGTGACCATGCCGCCGGGGTTGCTGCCGAAGTCGGGCTCGGTGAGGCCGAAACAGCCGATCTTCCGGCCCTGCACCATCTCGGGCAACCACTTCTTCTTCTGCTCTTCGCTGCCGTACTTGTAGATGGGGTACATGGCCAGGGAACCCTGTACGCTGCACAGGCTGCGCAGGCCGCTGTCGCAGCGCTCGATCTCCTGCATGATCAGGCCGTAGCTGATCTGGTCCAGGCCGGGCCCGCCGTATTCCGCTGGCAGGAAGGGCCCGAAGGCGCCCACCTCGGCCAGACCGGGGATGATGTCCTGGCTGAAGGAAGCGGTCTCGAAGCGCTCCTCGATGATCGGTTTGAGGTGTTTGCTCACATGCTCGCGCACGGTGCTGCGGATCAGCTTGTGCTCCTCGGTGAGCAGCTCGTCCACCAAGTAATGGTCGTGTGCTTGGAAGAGGTCGGTGGCGGTACGCGGGGCGGCTTTGGCAGGGGTGCTCATGGGGTGCGTTGAGGCCGCGAAATTAGGCAACCCCCGCCCAGGGAGCGCCGCATGTATTTTCGCCCTCCGATGGACGAACTGCGGGCAACGGACGGATTGGCCCCGGATTGGCTGGCGGCCATCTTGCTGCTGGCCGTGGGCGTGTTGGCGTGGGTGAACATGGTCTCGCCCCGGCAATGGGTGGTGCTGGCCCGTTCCTTCGGCGCCCTGCGGCTGGGGCGCCACCGCCTGCGCGAGGAATTGGACATGCGCGACCGCACGCTCACCGGGCTGGCCCTGATGTCCACCTTGGTGGTGGCCTTGTTCGTGCATCAGGTATTGCTCTACCACGGCAGGGTGGGTGCCGGGCCGCAGGACTACTTGCTCACCCTGCTGGTGGTGGCCGGCGCGCTCCTGGCGCAGCTGGCGGTGCTGCAGGCCGTACGCTGGTTGCCCGAACAGGACGGCGGACTGAAGGAATACCTCTACACCACCATTGTTTTCCAGGTGGTATTGGGCTTGCTGCTGCTGCCCGTGGCCACGTTGATGGCCTTCCCCGCACAGGTCATTTGGCGGCAACCGGTCTGGATCACGGGCATGGCCGTGCTGGCGTCCATGGTGTTGTTCCGCTGGGTGCGCGCCGTGGCCGTGGGGGTGGGCAGCGGGGCACCGTTGAGATACATTTTGCTCTACCTTTGCGCCCTCGAAATTCTACCGGCCGCACTTGTGCTGGAACAGTTGCGGGATTTCGTTCCTCCAGTGCATCACCCCTAAGCCTCGCGGAACTTGAAGATCAAGAACATACTCGTCACCCAAGCGGCGCCGACGGACGAAAAGTCCCCGTATTTCAGCTTGGCCAGGAAGTTCAATGTGAAGATCGACTTCCGGCCTTTCATCAAGGTGGAAGGCGTACCGGGACAGGAATTCCGGCAGGAGCGCATCGGCATATTGGACCACTCGGCCATCGTGCTCACCAGCCGCAACGCCGTGGACCACTTCTTCCGCATGTGCAAGGAGCTGCGCCTCACCGTGCCCGAAGGCATGAAGTACTTCTGCGTGAGCGAAAGCGTGGCCTACTACGTGCAGAAGTACATCGTGTACCGCAAGCGCAAGGTGTTCATCGGCAAGAACACCTTCCAGGACCTCATGGACGTGATTAAAAAGCACAAGGACGAGAAGTTCCTGGTGCCCTGCTCGGACATCCAGAAGCAGGAGATCCCGGTGCTGCTGGACAAGGCCGGGGTGAACTACACCAACGCCGTGTTCTACCGCACGGTGGCCAGCGACCTCAGCGACCTGCGCGACATCAAGTACGACATGCTGGTGTTCTTCAGCCCGGGCGGCATTGAGAGCCTGCGCAAGAATTTCCCCGACTATGTGCAGAACGATACCGCCTTGGCCGCCTTCGGGCCCACCACCGCCAAGGCCGTGCGTGATGCGGGCTTCCGGCTGGACATCGAGGCGCCGCTGCCCGAGGCCCCCTCAATGACGGGCGCCATCGAGCTCTACCTGAAGACCGCCGACAAGGCCAAGCCCAAAACCGCACCCGCCGCCACAGCCGTGGACGGGGTGAAGGCCGGTGCCAAGGTGCCGGCTGGCAAGCCGGTGAAGAAGCCGGCGGCGAAGCCTGCCAAAAAGTGAACGCCGGGGCCACCGGAACGGCCCCACAGCGGCCATCCCACCATGCGCCCCACCTTCCGCAAGCACGAGCGCCTCTGCGGACCCGACCGGATCAAGCAGGTGGCCACCACCGGCAAGTCCTTGCGGGCGCACCCCTACCGCCTGGTGGGCCTGTTGATGCCCTTGGATACCCCGGCCCCGGCCCAAGTGGCCTTCGCTGTGCCCAAGCGCAACGTGCGCTCGGCCGTGCAGCGCAACCGGATCCGCCGCCACATGCGCGAGGCCTACCGCCTGAACAAGCCCCGCTGGTACGGCCCCTTGGAGGCCGCCCGGCTGCAATGTGCCTGGCTGCTCATCTTCCAAGGGCAGGCACCCCTGCCCTGGGAAACCTCCTCCCGGATACTGATCGACCTCTTCGACCGTTGGACCCAACAGCATGTCGGCATTGATCGGTAAGCTGTTCATCCTGCTCATCCGCATGTACCAAGGCATGGTCTCCCCGTTGCTCCCCGGCTCCTGCCGCTACGCGCCCACCTGTTCCGAGTACGGCATCCAGGCCTTGCGCAAACACGGCCCCTGGCGCGGAGGGCTGCTTACCCTGAAGCGCTTTCTATCTTGCCATCCTTGGGGCGGCCATGGCCCTGACCCCGTTCCCTGAACCGATCCCCAGCACATGAAGCATCCTTTTGGATCCTGGAAGACCACGGCCGCAGGCCTGGCCCTCATTACCGGTGGCGCCTTCACCCTCGCCGCGGGCGACAACTACTTCGAGGTGGGCAAGAACCTGGAGATCTTCAACGAACTCTACAAGAACATCAACATCTACTACGTGGATGAGGTGAACCCCGGGGAGCTCATCGGCACCGGCATCGACGCCATGCTGGAAAGCCTGGACCCCTACACCCAGTACATCCCCGAGAGCGACCTGGAGAGCTACCGTTTCATGACCACCGGGCAGTACGGCGGCATCGGGGCCATGATCCGCAAGAAGGGCGACGGCATGATGGTGAGCGAACCCTATGAGGAATACCCCGCCATGAAGAGCGGCATCCGCGCCGGTGACCGCATCCTGGAAGTGGACGGCCGCAGCACCAAGGACATGGACACCGACGAGGTGAGCAAGCTGCTCAAAGGCCAGGCCGGCACCCAGGTGAAGGTGCGGATCAGCCGCAACGACCAGCCCGCGGTGGACCACCTGCTCACGCGTGAGGAGATCAAGATCCCCGACGTGCCCTACAAGGCCCTGCTCGATACCGTGGGCGGCGTGGGCTACATCAAGCTCAACAGCTTCACCCAGACCGCCGGCCTGGAGGTGCGCAACGCCGTCAAGGAACTCAAGGATCAGGGCGCGCGGAAAATGGTGCTGGACCTGCGCGGCAACGGCGGCGGCCTGCTGCGCGAGGCCATCAACATCGTCAACATCTGGGTGCCCAAGGGCAACACCGTGGTGGAGACCCGCGGCAAGATCGACGAATGGGACAAGACCTACAAAACCCTGAGCGAGCCCATGGACATGGAGATGCCCCTGGTGGTGCTGGTGGACACCGGCTCGGCCAGTGCCAGCGAGATCGTGGCCGGCGCGCTGCAGGACCTCGATCGCGCCGTGGTGGTGGGCCAACGCACGTTCGGGAAGGGTCTGGTGCAACAAACCCGCGACCTCTTCTACAACAGCAAGCTCAAAGTGACCGTGGCCAAGTACTACATCCCCAGCGGCCGCTGCATCCAGAAAGTGGATTACGCCCACCACGACAGCACCGGTTCCGCCGTCATCAAGGCCGATTCCACCATCAAGGCCTTCAAGACCGCCAACGGGCGCACCGTGTATGACGGGCGCGGCATCGCCCCGGACGTGGGCGTGGCACTCCCCGATCTGCCCAAAGTGGTGATCGGGCTCTACGGCGACGACATCTTCTTCGACTTCGCCAACGAGTTCCAGTGGAGCCGGCCGTCCATCGCGCCGGCGGGCTCCTTCACCATCACCGACGACATCTTCCAGCAGTTCCTCCGGTTCGTGGAGGCCCGCAAGTTCACCTACACCACCTCCAGCCTGGACGACCTGGACAAGCTGGTGGCCGATGCCAGGAAGGAACGCTACTACGACCAGGCCAAAGGCGCCATTGAGGCCCTGCGCACGGAACTCAACCCCGACCAGTCCGAGGTGCTCAACCGGTTCCGGCCGGAGATCGAGGAAGTGCTCAAGAGCGAGATCGTGGGCCGCTATTATTTCCAGACCGGCCGGGCCAAGGCCATGCTGGGCACCGATCCGGTCGTGCTGGAGGCCGTGCGCGTGTTGAACGGCCCGGCCTACAAGGAAGTGCTGGCGGGAACAGGAAAGACCAACTGACCGTGGCGGGCATCGCCGCCACCTGCCCGGCATGATGCGCGGCAACGTCCACCGCAAGGTCCACCTCGGTGCCCTGGGCTTGGCCCTGGTTGCGCTGCCGTGGTCGGAATCGCTCCTGAGCATCAGCCAACTGCTCCTCGTGGCCAACTGGTTCTGGGAGGGCGCCTCGGAGCGTGACCTGGGTGGCCGGTTCCGGCGGGCATTCACCACCAGGGAAAGCGCCGTCTTCCTCTCTTTTTTCGGGCTGCATGTGCTGGGCTTGGCCTGGACGTCCGACCTCCAATGGGGCCTGGACCTCTGCCGCATCCTGTTGCCGGTGCTGGTGTTCGGCCTGGTGCTCTCCTCGGCGCCCCGCCTATCGGCCGCGCAGCTGAAGCACCTGCTGCTGTGGGGGGCGTGGAGCGCCACCGCCAGCACTTTGGCCTGCCTGGTGCTGCGCCATGATGTGCTGGCCCAGGGCCAATACCGTGAGCTCTCCCCCTTCATCAGCCACATCCGTCTGGGGCTCATGCTCTGCTTCAGCATGGCGGTGTTCATCCACTACTGGCCCGGTCGCTGGTGGCACAGTGCCGCGCAGCTATTGGCCATGGTGCAGTGCCTCTGGTTCCTGGACCGGCTCAGCAGCCTCACCGCCGTGCCCGTGCTTTCTGCGTTGGCGCTGTTTGCGCTGTGGCGCATGCTGCGCAGGAAGCACGCCGGTTGGCGTGTTGCGGCCGTGGGCTTGTTCCTGGCCGGGGTCCTTGGCGGCATGGGCTTCCTGCTTTCCGTTTGGCTCGGCCACGACCATGGCGATCCCGCCCGGTTGCAGGCACTGGGCCGGGCAAGTGCCGGGGGCGAGGTGTATTACCACGACCTGCGGAACCCCCAGCTGGAGAACGGCCACTACGTGTGGATCAACGTGGCGGACAAGGAGCTCAAGCGCACGTGGGAGCGGCGGAGCACCCTGTCGTTCGATGGAAAGGATGAACGCGGGCAGCCCCTGCGCTCCACCTTGATCCGCTACCTGGCCAGCATGGACCTGCGGAAGGACTCCACCGGCGTGCAGCGCTTGAAGCCCGAGGACATCCGGCGCATCGAACAAGGGGTCACCAGCGTGGTCGATGGCCGACAGGGCTCGTTGCGCGCGCGCTTGGGGCAGGTGCTGTACGAATTCGACATCTGGCGCACCACCGGCGACCCCAACGGCCACTCGGTGACCATGCGCCTGGAGTTCGCCAAGGCAGGGCGCGCCATCGCAGGTGATCACTGGCTCACCGGCGTGGGCACGGGTGACACGCAACAGGCCTTTGACGCGGCGTACGTGGAATTGGGCAGCCGCCTGGCGCCGCAATGGCGGTTGCGCGCGCACAATGAATACCTCACGCTGCTGATCACCTTCGGGGTGTTCGGCCTGGCCTGGAGCCTGTTCAGTTGGTGGTGGCCGGCCTGGCGCAACAACGCCTTCGCCCAACCCCTGTTCACGGCCTGGGCCATCATCTTCCTGCTGTCATGCCTCAACGAGGACACGATCGAGACCCAAATGGGCGCCACCTTCTTCGCGTTGTACTACGCGCTGTTCGTCTTTGCCGCACCGCTCAGCGGTCAATCAGCGCCGATACGCGTCCGGGTGCAATCCGCGTGATGCAATTGCAGGGCTTGCCCGCGGCGCACCGGGTGCAGCCCGCATCGTGCACCAGGGCATGCGCATCCCGCCCCAGCGGTGCCCAGCGGCCCGGGTGGATGGGCTTGCGCGGGGCATAGAGTCCGATGGCGCGGATGCCGCTGGCCGCGGCAATGTGCAAGGGGCCCGTGCTCGCGGCCACCAGGGCATGGCTGCGCGCGATCAAGGCGATCAGTTGTTCCAGGGGCAGTAGGCCGCTGATGTCCTGTACATGTTCCAAGGCATCGGGCAAGGCCGGCCGGAAGGTGCGCCCTTCGGCTTCGGTGCCCGTGAACAGCACGCGATACCGCGTGGGGTCGAGCGACCGCGCCAAGGCCACGTGGTTGCCGATGCCCCATTCCACCGCGCTGCCGCGTGAGCCGGGATGCAGCAGCACGGTGCGGCGGGGATCGTTCAGCAGGTTTTGCACCCGGGCATCGGGCCGTGGGGCGTTCCAATGCGGCCAACGGCCCATGGCGTCCAACGGCGGCACGGCCTCCAGGCCCAGCGGCGCCAGCAGCTTCATGTTCAACTGGGCTTCGTGCAGGTCGCTGCGCCTGCGGCCCAAGGCCACGCGTTCGTTGCAGGTGGCCCAGTGCCACCAGCGGTGGCTGGTGCCGATGCGCCGGGGGATGCCGGCGGTTTTCGCCCAACGGGCCACGGTGCGCTGCGGGAACACGTGCACCACCGCATCCGCGTGGAGGGCACGCAGGGTTTCAACCGGCCCTTCCGGCGCCGCCAACAGGGTTTCCAGCTCCAACACGTCGTCCACCGCGCCATGGCACCGGACCACCGGTGCGGTGTACCGCTTGCAGAGGAAGACGATGCGCACGGCGGGGTACCGTTGCTTGAGCCAAGTGGCCATGGGCAGGCTCAGCACCACATCCCCGATGCTGTCCGTGCGGCTGAGGAGGATGGTGCCCGGCGTGCTCATGCCTTGCGCGCCGATTCACGGGCCTTGGCGTATTTCAGAAAGGTGGCGTGCGCACTGATGCGCGCGATCACAAAGCCGTGCCAACCGTCGAGGAATCCGCACCGCAGCACGTAGTCGCCCAGGAATTTCGCCGCCGGGCTCAGCAGCACCTTCCACAGGGGTGCGGACTTCCCCCTGGCGCTGCGGTCCTTGGCCATGATGGTGGTGAAGTAGTTCACTTGCCGGAGGTGGTCGTCCACGCTGTAGTAGCTGTAGTGCAGCAAGTCCCCTTCCAGGTGTGCGGTGCGTGTGCCGGGGTCCAGCTGGAAGCGGTCGTGCGGGTTGGTGCCGCCCCAATGCCCCTTGCGGCTGTCCCACAGGCGCAGCTTGGTGTCCGGGTACCAACCGCCGTGGCGGATCCACGTGCCACAGTAGTTGGTGAGGCGGTGCATGGTGTAGCCGTCGGCCTGCGGGTTTTGTTTCACGCGCAGGATCGCCGCGGTGAGCGCAGGGTCCAAGGCCTCGTCGGCGTCCAGTGAAAGCACCCAAGGATGCCGCGCCTGCGTGTTGGCCCAGTTCTTCTGCTCGATATGGCCCTCGAAGGCGTGCTGCACGAAACGCGCCCCGTGCTCCAAGGCAATGCCCCCGGTGCCATCGGTGCTGAAGGAATCCACCACCACGATGTCATCGGCCACCTCCTTCACCGAGGCCAGGCAGCGCCCCAGGTTGCGCTCCTCGTTGTAGGTGATGATGACCACGGACAGTTCCACGGCGCCGAAGTTAGACGGCACCGCACGTGCCCGGTGTGGGTCAATGCACCACCATGAAGTTGCCGCGTGCCACCAGCGTGCCATGGGCCTGCACCAGGTATTGGTACATGCCCGGGCCCAACCGGGCCGTGTTCACCGTGGCCTGGCCTTGGGCCATGGACCGTTCCAGTATGGTGCGGCCGGTCAGGTCGGTCACCGAGAGTTGGAGGTCGCCGCCCGCCGCCAGCTGAATATGGAGCATCTCATCGGCGGGCTGCGGGTAGAGCTGCACGGCCGGTCCCCAGGGAGCCTCGTCCACGCCGGTCCAGTGGTTCACCAGGTTCACGCAGTAGTCCTCGGTTTCGCCGTAATCAAAGTTGGTGCAGCCGTTGGCGGGGTGCGAGCTGTCCTTCATCAGCACGCGCATGCGCACCGGGCCGGGCGTGGCATCGTCCGGAATGGTGATGGTGCCTTCCAGCGGCGTGGTGGTGCTGGTGAAGTCCTGGAAGAGCCGTTCGGAGGCCATGAACTGGCCGTCGTGGTTGAAGTCCATCCAAAGGGTGAAGGACTCCTGGTAGTTGAAGAAGTCGTAGCCCGGTGCGAACTGCACGGGGTAGGTGGCACCGATGGTAAGCTCGGTGGTCTGGCCGGTGGCAGCAATGCTGGCATACCCGCCGTCGCTGATGGAGGTGCGGTTGATGGTGTTCACCTGCACCAGGGCGATCCACTCGAAGCTGGTGTCATCGCCTTGGCTGGTGCAGAATTCGCCTTCCACGCACTGGCCGCAGCCCGGTATGTGCAGCGGGGCCGGGGCGGACCACTCGGCGAGGGTGCCGCCGCAAGAGCTGCGCATCTGTACTTCCAGGTCCGTGCAGGCGGGCAAGCCGTTGAGCGTGGTGCTGTTTCCGTTGAGGTTGTTCAATTCGGTCCAGGCGGTGGTGCCCACCTCGCGGTAGCGCAGGTCGTATTGGGTGGAGGCCAGCACCGTGGACCATTCCACCGTGGCGCTGGTGGTGTTCAAGGCCGTGGCGGTGATGGTGACCGGTGCGGTGCAGCAGCCCTCGCTGGTCCACAGGAACGTGGTGCCGAACTCGCCGGTACCCTCGCCGCAATCGGCCGCCATTTGGAATTCATGGACCTGGCAGGTGGCCAGGCCTGTGAGGGCTTGGCTGAAGGTGGTGAGCCCGGTGAGCGTGGTCCATGTGCCCGCGCCTTGGGCCCGGTAGCGCAGGGTGTAGGTGCCGGGCAGGGCGCTCCAGGTAAGGGTGGCCGAGCCGATGGCATCGCTGGTGGCAGCCAGGTTGTAAGGGGCGGGGCAGGCCTGGCAGCTGTCCAGGAGGATCTGCACGCTGTTGAAGGAGTTGATGCGCCCGCCGGTAACGGTGTTGCCGGGCAGGTTGCCCACGTGGTCCACGCCATCGAAGAGGGCTTGACGGATGCGCAGGGCGGCTTCGGTGGGATCGGTATGGGCCATGGTGGCCAAACTGGCGCAGGGCACGCTGTAAAGAAGGGCGATCACCCCGGCGGTGAGCGGGCCGGCGAAGCTGGTGCCGCTGGTCACGCTGGTGCCGCCGTTGATGTTGGTGGTGAGCACGTTCTCGCCGGGGGCGCCCACGTCCACGGTGGTGGCGCCCCAGCCGGAGAAGGTGCGCATGTCGTTGCTGTTGGTGGCCGTAACGCTGATCATGTAGTCGCTGGGGCAGGCCGTGGGCAGGTCGCCCACCACATCCACGTCCACGTTGTTGTTGGTGGTGGAGCCGCAGTTGAGCACGCCGGCGGTGCCCAGCGTATCATACATGGCACACCACAGCGGGGCCTGGGAGGGTTGGCCGCCGTCCACGCCCCAGCTGGCGTTGGTCACCACCACGAAGGCGCCTTGGTTGCCACCGGTGCTGTTGTACAGGCGCCGCATCACCAAGGGGTAGGTGTAGGAGGCGAGCACGTTGGATTCCAACGTGTTCTGGTAGTGTACGGGCATCATCTTCACGTGCCAGTTGGCGCCCACCACCTGGTTGCCGTTGTTGCCCGCCGCGCCGATCATGCCGGCCACCTGGGTGCCATGCGAGCCGTTGTACACGGCATCGTTCTGCGTGGACGGGTTCCAGCCGCGCACGTCGTCCACGTAGCCGTTGCCGTCGTCGTCCACGCCATTGCCGGGGATCTCGCCGTGGTTGATCCACGCGTTGGCCGCCAGGTCGGGGTGGGTGAGGCTGGCTTGTTCAATGATGGCCACCACGATGGTGTCACCCGTTGCGGTGACCCCGCCGGTGGTGACGTCCCACGCCGCTTCGCTCTGTATGTTCTGGTGCCACCACTGTGAACCGAACTGCGGGTCGTCCGGCGTGTTGCGCTCGGTGATGATGTGGTTGTTCTGGGCGAGCTGCACACCGGGGTGGGCCCAGCAAGCACGCAGCATGGCAGCCTGCGGCAAGGCCGTGGCATCGAACTTGAAGAGCCATGCCCGCAGCGGTGCAGAGACTTCCTCCGCCACCCGTACGCCCGTGGCGATCCCGTCCACCTGGCCCAGGTCCGCTGCTATCTGATCGGGCGAGGCACCGGGCCGCAGCATCACCAGCACATCGCCGGCAACAATGGGGGCTTGGGCTTGAACGGTGAGGCCCACCAAGCACGTGAGGGCCGTGAGGACGGCTTTTTTCAGAGGGGATCGCATGGCTCAAAAGTAGACGCTGGCCTGGCGGATCCCGTGGCCCGGTCACAGACCTGCTTGTCCGTTGGCTTGGAATGCTGAAGATGCGGGACAGGGTTCTGTTTCCTGGCCGGACAACGCACATCGGACCAGGTACGGGCTATGGCGATGGCCGGCAACGGGCGACGGCCCGGCACCTCACTCCCGCACAAACACCCGCTTCACCCGGGGGCTGATGCTCGTGAGCGCCTCGTACGGAATGGTGCCGAGGTCGGCGGCATAGACTTGGACGGGATGCTCCGGGGAGAACACGATCGCGTCATCGCCCGGCGCGCAGGGAATGCCGGTGACGTCCACCATGCACATGTCCATGCACACGGCGCCTATGGTACGTGCTTCCCGGCCGTGGATCCACACGCGCCCTGCGCCTTCGCCCAGCCTGCGCGAGAGGCCGTCGGCATAGCCGATGGGCAACACCGCTATGCGCATGGCTTTTTCGGCCCGGCCCCGGCGTCCGTAGCTGATGGTAGCTCCTGCGGGGACCTCCTTCACTTGGGCGATCACCGTGCGCAGCGTTTCCACGGGGCGAAGCCGTGCGGTCTCCTGGGCATCCGCACCGATGCCATGCAGGCCGATGCCCAAGCGCACCATGCTGAAGCGGGCCTCGGGAAAGCGCGTGGCGGCGGCGGAATTGGCGATGTGCAACAGGGGTGCGCGGGGGAGCTGGTCCGAGATCTGCGCGGCGAGCATGCGGAACAACGCGATCTGTTCCCGCGTGAAGCCATCGTGTTGCGGGTCTTCACTGGCGGCCAGGTGGGAGAAGATGGAAGCTATGCGCAAGGTTTTCGCATCGCGCAAGGCCTCCTGCAGCGCGGGCATATCGTTCGGCATAAAACCCAAGCGGTGCATGCCGGTGTCCAGCTTGAGGTGGATGGCCGGCGCATCGGGCACGTGGGCAGCAAAGTCCATGGCGGCCTTCAGTGAGCGTTGGTCGTACACCTCGGCCTCGAGCCGGTATCGGTGCAAAATTTCCATGGGCACCGGCTCGGGGTTCATCACCAGCACGGGCGTGCGGATGCCCTGCCGCCGCAAGGCGATGCCCTCATCGGCGTAGGCCACGCCCAGCCAGGCCACCTGTTCATGGTGGAAGAAGCGCGCCAGCTCCACCGCATCGGTGCCATATCCATTGGCCTTCACCATGCCCATCACGCGTACCTCCGGCCCGCACAGTTCGCGGTAGTGGTTGAGGTTGTGGCGCATGGCTTCCAGGTCCACCTCCATCACGGTGCCGTGGGTGCGTTCCTCCCAGCGTTCCACCACCCGTTCCAGCCCGAAGCGGCGCGCGCCTTTCACCAGGTACACGGCGCCGCCCACCGGCGGCTCGGGCAAGGCTTGCAGCAATGCTTCGGCATCGTGGTAGTAGCGCGTGGATGCGGGAAACAGTGCGGTGTGCTCCTGCATGGCGGGCCCCACGGCGATCAGGTGCTCCACCCCGGCGTCGCGCAGCAAGGCCGCGATGCGCCCGTGGCGTGCGGCAGCATCCTCACTGCTGTCCTCAATGTCCGAAAGCACCACGGCCTTGGGGCGGCCGGCGGCGGTGCGCGCCAATTGGCCCAGGGCCACGGTGAGCGAGGCGATGTCGTTGCTGTAGGCGTCGTTCAGCAGGGTGCCGTTGTTCAGCCCGGACAGTGTTTCCAGGCGCATGCTCACGGGGCGCAAGTGCCGTATGCGGCCGGCCACGGTCCGTGGGCTGCGTCCCAGGTGCAGCAGCAGTGTGGCGCAATGGAGGGCGTTCTCCACGGAAGCGGCATCGGTGAAGGGTACCAGCAACTCGAAGGCATCCTGTTGCCACCGCATCAACAGCCGTGTGGCCTCCCCGTTGGCCGTTTCCTCTTCCACGCGCAAGGCCGCTTCCGCTGTGCGCCCCCAGCTCAGCAGGTCCACGCCCTCCAACGCGGCAAGGGCGTCGTGCACCGCGCGGTGGTCCCGGCAGTACACCACGGTCTTCGCGTGGCGGAAGAGCCGGGCCTTTTCGGTGGCCTTGGCTGCATCACTGGCGAAATGGGCGCTGTGCGCGGGCCCGATGTTGGTGAAGAGGCCGATGGTGGGCGCGATGATCCCCTCCAGCGCATCCATTTCACCCGGCTCGCTGATGCCCGCCTCGAACAGGCCGAGCGTATCGCCAGGCCCGGTCTGCCACACGCTCAACGGCACGCCCACCTGGCTGTTCCAGCTGCCGGGGCTGCGCACGATGCGTTCGTCCGGCGACAGCAGTTCGTGGAGCCATTCCTTCACTACGGTCTTGCCGTTGCTGCCGGTGATGCCTACCACGGGCAGACTGAACTGCCTGCGGTGCCAGGCGGCGATCTGCTGCAGGGCGCGCAGCGTGTCCGGCACTTCCACCAGGCTGCAGTCCGCATCCGCCGGGGCGCGGCCCTCTTGCACCAGGAAGGCGCCCACACCGCGCTGGCGCAGCTCGGGCAGGTAGCGGTGCCCGTCGTGGTGTTTGCCGTGGAGGGCGATGAAGAGAGCGTCCTGCGGCGGGAAGGGCTGGCGTGAATCGATCACCAAAGGGCCCACCTTGCGGTCGGGCCCGATCAACCGGCCTCCGGTGGCCGTGGCCAGCTCACTGAGCCACCGTTCTTGGGCCATCAGGGAAACAAGGTGTTCTTCTTGCTGCTCCTGCCGTGGACGGCTTCGTTGAAGCACGGCCGGCAGAGCGGTTCATAGCTGTCGGTCTCGCCCAGCAGGATCAGGCGGTCGCTGGCGGACGTGCGGTGGCTGTAATGCGCCAGCTCACCGCAGCGCAGGCAGATGGCGTGCACCTTGGTGACGTATTCGGCCAAGGCCAGCAGCTGCGGCATGGGTCCGAAGGGCCGCCCTTGGAAGTCCATGTCCAGCCCGGCGATGATCACGCGCACGCCGTTGTTGGCCAGCTGCTCGCACACGCGGGGCAGCGCCTCGTCGAAGAACTGGGCCTCATCGATGCCCACCACGTGCAGGTCCGCGGCCAGGGGCAGCAGGGCCGCGCTATGCTGTACGGCCGTGCTGCCGATCGCGCGCTGGTCGTGGCTCACCACGTCGCTCGCGTGGTAGCGGTTGTCCGTGCTGGGCTTGAAGATGCCCACCTGCTGCTTGGCGAACTCGGCGCGGCGCAGACGCCGGATCAGCTCCTCGGTCTTGCCCGAGAACATGCTGCCGCACACCACTTCGATCCAGCCCCGGCGGGGGCCACGGCTACCGTTGTGTTCCAGGAACATGGGCTGACCGGGCTTGGAGGGGTGCCATGGCTTGTTTGCGCATCACGCCGCGCTCGCCGCGGACCGGTGCGCATGCGGCCAGGCCGACCGGGTGGTCCGGGCCTGCTGCATGTACGTCCTTGTTCATCCGGGGTGGAACAGGCCTCTGGCGCGGCCTTTTTGTGAGCGGCACGAATTTAGCGAATTTCGCAGGCACCTGACCGCACGCCATGGCCCCACAAAAAGCACCTGTACGGATGAACGAGCTGATCCACTCCTTGCAGGAATCCATGGACCATTTGGAGCAGGGCAAACTGGGGTTGGAGGAATTGGAGCGCTGCGTGGCCAGCGCGCAGGCGGTGTACGAGCGGTTGGTGGTACTGCGGCACAAGGCGCGCGAAGCCGCGGTCACCGGCGGCAAGCCCCCCGGTGGGGCTGCGGCCCAGGAGACGGCACCGGTGGCGGCCGAAGCCGGTCCGGCGGCCTCCATCCGCCTGGATACCCGGCCGCCGGAGGCGCACCCGCAACAGACCTCCTTGATCGACGCCATTGCGGAAACCGAGCAGACCGCCCCGCCCGCCCCGGAGGGCCAACCCCGCCCAACCCCTGCGCCGAAGCCCGTGGCCAAAGCCGCCCCCCCCGCCGTGGAGCGCCCCGCCACGGTGGCGGACAAATTGGAACAGGCACCCGTGGCGGACCTGCGCAAGGCCATTGCCCTCAGCCAGAAGTTCTGGTTCGTGGCCGAGCTCTTCAAGGGCGACCGCAAGCAGTACGAAGAAGCGATCGACCAGCTGAACAAGATGGAGCGCCTGGCCGAGGCCGAAGCCTATGTCCAACAGGAGGTGATCGCCAAGTTGCCCGAGCCTCCGGGCGAGGAAGTGGCCAAATCGTTCAAAGACCTTCTACAACGCCGGTTCAACTGATGCGGATCCCCCTCTTTTTCGCACCTCTCTTGCTGGCCGGTGCCTTGTGGGCCCAGGATCAGCCCCCGGTGAAGGACCGTGCCCGTTCATACGTGGACACCTTGGCGGGCAGGGGTATGTACGGCCGTGGCTACGTCAACGGCGGGGACAGCCTTGCGGCGGATTGGATCGCAGGGCAATTCGATCGCATCGGCTTGGCCAAGCTCAACAAAACACGCTTCGAGCCGTTCACCTTCCCGGTGAACACCTTTCCGGACAGCATCCGGCTTGCCGTGGACGGCAGGGTGTTGATCCCGGGTGTGGACTTCCTGGTGGACCCCGCCTCCGGCACTGCTACGGGCTCCTATGAGCTGGTACACCTTACCCTGCAAGACCTGCTCACCCCCGAACGCAAAGCCTTGACCCTGGGCGTAGTGTTGGGCCATGCCGTGGTGCTGCACTTTCCCGCTACCGGCGACCCCGATACGCTCGCTTTGTACAGGGCCTTGGAAACAGAACTTTCACGAGCGGTGCCGGTGATCCGCCAAGGTGGGGAGAAACTGACATGGAGCGTGGCTGCCACCCAGGCCCGCAACGCCATCATCGAGGTGCGCCAAGGCCTGCTGTCCGATACCGCCGCCACGGCCGTGATCCACGTGGAGAACCGGTTCGTCCCCAAGCACCGGGCACGCAACGTGTGGGGCGTGGCCAAGGGCCGTGGCAAGGACTGGCTGCTGGTCACCGCCCATTACGACCACCTGGGCATGATGGGGCAGGCCCTGTTCCCGGGGGCCAACGACAATGCCAGCGGCGTGAGCATGCTGCTCACCCTCGCCGAGCGCTTCAGGAAGCACCCCACCAAGCTGAACATCCTGTTCGTGGCCTTTGCCGGGGAGGAAGCTGGCCTGCGCGGCAGTGAATGGTTCTTGGTGGACCGCCCCATGGACTTGGGCCGCATCAGGATGGTGATCAATCTGGACCTCAATGGCACCGGCGATGACGGCATCACCGTGGTGAACGCCACCGAACAGCAGGACATCTTCAACCGGCTGGCCACCATCAACAAGCGCACCAAGGCCCTGCCCCAAGTGAAGGCGCGGGGGCCAGCCTGCAACAGCGACCATTGCCCCTTTGCCAAGAAGGGCATACCGGCCATCTTCATCTACACCATGGGCGGCGTAAGCCACTACCACGATGTATATGACCGCGCAGAGACCCTGCCGCTCACCAAGTTCAATGAACTGTACCGCACGCTGGTGGCATTGATCGGTGAATTGAAATGAGCACAGCCGGACCGGGTGGCAAGCTCTTCCTCGTCCCCACGCCCATCGGTAACTTGGAGGACATCACCCTGCGGGCCGTGCGCATCCTTTCCGAAGTGGATGCCGTGGTCGCAGAAGACACCCGCACCAGCGGAAGATTGTTGCAGCACTTGGGCATCAGCAAGGCCTTCATCGCCTTCCACATCCACAACGAACACAAGGTCACCGACCGCCTGGTGCAGCGCATGGCCTCGGGCGAGCGCTTCGCGCTGGTCACCGATGCGGGCACCCCGGCCATCAGCGATCCCGGCTTCCTGCTGGTGCGTGCTGCGGTGAAAGCCGGCATTCCCGTGGAAACGCTGCCGGGCCCCACGGCTTTTGTCCCCGCTTTGGTGAACAGCGGCCTGCCGTGCGACCGCTTCACCTTCGAGGGTTTTCTGCCCGTGAAGAAGGGACGGCGCACACGCATGGTCGAACTGGCCGCCGATTCGCGCACAATGGTCTTCTATGAAAGCCCGCACCGCATAGCGCGCACCTTGCGCGAGTTGGCCGAGGTCTTCGGGCCGCACCGGCAAGCCAGCATCTCGCGGGAACTCACCAAGCTGCACGAGGAGAACGTGCGGGGCACCTTGCAGGAACTGGCCGAACACTACGCAGCACATGAGCCCCGGGGCGAGTTCGTGCTCTGCGTGGCCGGGGCGTGAACGGGCATTGTCCGTAAGGGCCCGTTGATAAGGTGTTGGCCCCGGGACTGCCTTCCGCGGAATCGGCCTTACCTTTCGTCATGCGCGGCATCTTCCGATTCCATTTGCTGGTCCTTGCCCTTTGTACCGTGCCCAGTGCCGCGGCGCAAGGTGTGCTGTACCGCAGCCATGAGGAATTTGTGGCGCAACGGGGAGAAGCCGTGGACCGCATGGTGGAGGTGGCTCCTGCCATGGGGCGGTTCGTGCTCTGTTACGAGCAGGCGGGTGCGCGCAGGCAAGTACCCACGCGCAAGCTGTGGGGATTCATGAACCGGGGCGTGTTCTACCGCATCGAACAGCAGGACCGCCTGCCAGTGCGCCTGATGGCCCAAGGAGCCATCTATTACTGGGAGAACGGCTTCGCGCACTTGCACATGCAGCGCGACTCCACGGCCGCTTCGGCATTCGACTACGGGCATGCCTGCTACCTGAGCAGGGACCTGGCGGGTGACATAGTTCCGGCAGCGTTCATGCCGGATGATGCCAAGTCCGCTTCGGCGCGGTTCAAGGCGGCTTGGCCCGCCTACAAGCACTTGTTGGAGCAGATCGGCGAAGGGAACGACATGGACCAAGTGCGGAAATTGGTGGTGGAGTACGAGGTGGCGGTGGAGGAGGGAAGGGTCTCGGGGCCGTGAAGGCGCGATGTCAAGGACCAGCCAACCCGGCGTTCTACCGTGTAGCTTACGCCCATGCAAGCCTGGCAGCTCACCGCACACGGTTCCCCGGAAAAAGTGCTCCGGCCTTGCGAACGGCCGGATCCCGCGCCCAAGCCCGGACAAGTGCTTATCCGCAGCGAAGGGTTCGGCCTGCCGTGCGGACCGGTCGGCCCGTGTGCCATGCTCGACCCGGGCAGGGTGCGGGGTACGGTGCGGGAGGGAGGGGTCCACGGCCTTCATGGCCGCACGACTTTACCGGCCAGCGATGCGCCGCCGGCCCCGGTGGCACGCAGCAAATAGATGCCTGGGGCTTGCGCGGCCAGGTCTATGGCCTGTCCGTTGCCCTGGGTGGCCCAGGTGGCTATTTGCCTTCCCGTGGCGTCGTATGCGATGAGGGTCCATAGGCCAACAAAGGGCAATTCCACCCGCCAATGGCCGGGGGGGCCAAGTGGTGTTGCCGTAAGGGAAGGGCTATGCGTCGCAGGGTGCTCGGCGATGCCCACGGGGCTGCAATTCCCCACGGCATCCCCGCCGATCCATTGCGCCACCTGGCGGATGGGCTCACCATCAATGGCATTGAAACCACCGGCCACATACAGGGTATCCCGCCAAACAGCCAGGCTATTGATGAGCGCGCCACCTTGAAAATCACCCGGGTAGCCACACCAACGCTGCCCATCCCATTTGGCGATGCGGTCCACTTCAACGCCACCGGCGCGGTTGAATTGGCCGGTGACCACAAGCTCACCGTGGTAGAACCCAAGGCTCAATCCCACCCCATTTTGATCGACGGGAAAATACCCTAACCCCCCGCCAAGGTCATCCCAATTATCCCCATTGAAGCGGGCCACCATGTTGCCGGGTGCCCCGGCAGCCGTGTGGAACGCACCTACCACGTAGAGGGTGTCGTTGTGTACAAGAACGTTCTTCAGGATCCCGGAATTGTTCCAGCCGGGCACATATTCCCATTGGGTACCGCTCCAGCGCATGAAGGTGGAATACCCCTGGCCCAAGGGATCGCTAAAGTCCCCCGACACGTAGGTCTTGCCCTTGTAGTCGAAGACGGTGCCCACGTAGTTGTCGCTGTCGTATTCCACTTGGTCAAAGGGGGCCCAAGGTGTGAATGTGGAACCATCGTAGGTATACACGTTGCTGGTGGCCTGGCCGCACAAGGTGCCGGGATAGCCCGTGGCATAAAGCGTACTGTTGGGGATCCGGGGTACCAAGTGTTGCAAGCCGTTGAAGGGACCATTCACACATTCCAGCGCTTCCCAAAATTGAGTTTGCTCGTTCAGTCTGGCTAAACTGTTGTTCACTTCGCCTTCGCTGTTCAAGAACAAATTCGCCCCGCTGGAATACAGATCACCCTGAAACCGGATGAACCAATAGGTTTGGCCATGCCCTTCCACGATCCGGTGTGCCAAACTGTCCCAACGGAAACCATTCCATACGGCCTGGCCATGGGCTTCAACCGTGTCCTCCTCGTTCATGATGGCGTCGAATGTTCCACATGCCAATAATCGATTGGCAATGGAGTCGCAGTACAATCCTTGGATTTCGTAGATACTGGTCGGCCCCTTGCCCATGGCCTTCCAGTATTGGGCGTTGGCCACCGTGCTCAATAGCACGGCGGCGCCCATGACCACGGCCTTCATGGCCGCACGACTTTACCGGCCAGCGATGCGCCGCCGGCCCCGGTGGCACGCAGCAAATAGATGCCTGGGGCTTGCGCGGCCAGGTCTATGGCCTGTCCGTTGCCCTGGGTGGCCCAGGTGGCTATTTGCCTTCCCGTGGCGTCGTATGCGGCGAGGGTCCATTGGCCGGGGAACGGATAGCGTACACCCCATTGCGCAAAGCCTTGCAAGGGCACAACGAACAGTTCGGGTTTGGCCGCTTCCTCCGGGAGGCCCACATGATAGTTGGAGGCAAAGGAGGCAATAAAGGCCTCGCTGGTTTGGCTGGTGCTTTCCTGAAGGACCTCACCGTAGTAGTTCCATTCAAAATCCAGGAAGTACTCGAAGGCATACCCGGGTAGAAAGCTCCATACGTTCTCCCCCCCGTAATTGCCATCCTGGAAGAAATCGAAGTCGTCGTCCGCATCATATTCCAGCAAGGGGAAGCCCTGCCACGGACTGGAGGCGGCGGCGCCCACGATGTAAACCGACGTGGTGGAGGCCGCAATGCCCCAGCCCCGTTCGCTCTTGGTGCCACCGAAGGCGGTGCGTACGCGCATGATGGGGGCGTGCTGCACATTGTCAATGGCCAGGATGACCGCATCGCGGGAGTTCATGTTGGCATTCAGCGGTTGGTAGTACCAGTCCGGGTTGATGTCCGCAACGATACCCGTATTGCTGCGGCTTTCCCCGATGATGTAGACCTTGGATCCATCGTGGCCCACATCCAACAGCATGTCGTCGGCAGGCCCTCCGATCAACGTGCCGTACTGCAAGGCGAATGTCTCGGGGTTCATGGAGAAGATGAAGCCCTCGCAGCGGTTGTACCAGTCGCCACCGCTGTGTGTGGTGGTATGGTATACCCCGGGTACATTCGGGTCGGGGCAATCAACATTGGTAAGGTCCGTAGCGTGGGTGCCGCCTACCACCCAAAGGTTTTTGCCTGCCATGTCCAGCCCCATGGCAATGGTCATGGCCGTGTTGTCGTATGCGTTGTCCAACCCGCCCCACGCGGTCAGGTACTCCAATTGCAAGGTGGCCAGGTCCATGCTCCCCAAAATGGCCTCTACGCCCAAGCCGGAGGGGGCTTTATAATAACCGGTACCCCATGGCGAGGGCGTCCCGGCCAAGGGTGCACCGTTATCCAGGCCTGCGGACCCGGCCAGCCAGAGTTTTCGGGAACTGTCCCACGAAGAGGAGGTGAACTCCAGGTCATTGATCTGGTCAAAGGGGCGATGGCCGTCACGCCCGGCAAACGTGGTGCTCCAGCGGATGGTGCCGTCTGCATTGTAGAGCACAATGAACGCGCCACCGTTTGCTTTGGTAAAGGCTCCCGGCGGGGTCACCAGGGGAAATGCCGGGTAATTGGGGCGGTCAAAGTCCAACCGGCCACCTACCGCCACCTGGCCACTAACGAGGTCCACGGCCACCGAGAGTCCGTCTGCCGCCCACGTGGTGCCGCCCGTTTGTCCACGCGTGGTGGCCCAATCGCAAACGCCGGTGCTCTTTCTGAAAGCGCCCAGCCACATCCGCCGGATACCGCCCAAATTGGCTTGGGTTGGAGCGTTGGCGTAAATGGACAAAGGAGTAGCTATTGTTGGGAAATCCGTGCAATTGGTGGAACCGGCAGTGTATACGTATTGCCTATCCGCGGCCTGCCCGGTGTACAAAGCCAGCCGCTGTGCGCTGGTGCAAGCGTCGTATGAACTGTAGGTTGTGCCATTTCCCTCGCTACCGCCGTAATAGGTGGCCCAGGAAAGCTGCTTGTTGTCCCCCCTGAACTTGAGCACGATGGCATTGTCCGCACCGGGCGGAAACTGCACCGCTGGTGGATACTGCTCCGTACCAGGGGATACGGGGAAATTATAACTCCACGAATTCCCGCACACGTAAGCGTTTCCATCAGTGTCCGTTTCCACGGCAGAGAATGTTTCGCCAAGGGTTCCGCCCATGAAGGTGCTCCATTCCAAGTTGCGCGTGTCATTCCCGTCTTGTGCCGCGGAGGCATAGCCGATCTCGATCACCAAGGTCTTGGTATTGTCGTAACTCCCCACATTGAAACCCACGATGGCGGAACTGTCCTGGTGGTTGTAGGTGGGGGTCCAACTGATGGGGAGCAAGGTGCCGTTGCCCTGCACCTGGTAGGCCACGCCTTCCCTCAATTCCATCCAATAGTCCTGCAGGAACATCATAAGCCCGCCTTGCCAATTGATGCCCAGGCTGTCCTGACCGGAGAACTGGAGCTTCAAATGGTTCGGGTTTCCGCCCGGCCGCAACACCAAGGCCAGGCGCGGACCACCGGCCGATCCGTACACATGGAGGTCCAAGCTGTCGCGCACGTTGGAGTATGTGCCTCTGTAATAGGCCGGGACCTGTTCGGCCGTTACATCCCCCAAATAATAGTTGGCCACCCCGGCGGCGGGTACGCTCAAGGCGGGAGTAAGCTTGCGGGAATTCAAAACGGTCATGTCCACCCGGTAGGAGGTACTGGTACCTGAGCTGTCAGTCGCCACCTTGGCATAGGTCATTGATACTTGGGTGTCTTTCCGCAGGAAGATCCCGAAGGGCGATGACTCAAAGCTGCCGATCACATCCGGCCTGGGGATATGGTCGGTGTCCTTTTCCTGCCCGTTGTTCCGCCTGATCACGCAGCTTCCTTTGTGCTCATCCCCGAATTGGTCGGGAGGCCATTGTGCGATCAAGGCCGTTGATAAGGAACTGCCCATCAGCAGCACCGCAAAGAACCTTCGCCTGAACGTTGGTCCTGTCCTGCGCCGTGTTGCGGTGTTGCGGTGTTGCGGTGTTGCGGTGTTGCGGTGTTGCTTCCATTATGAAAAGATTTTGATCGGACGAAAAGTTACGCACACAATGTAATGAGGAACCGGATGTAGGGCAAAGGGTGTTTCATGCACGGCCGGTAGCGGCTTCACGTGTGCCATTGGGGTGGTTCAAAGAACCTGGTGAGAACTTGACGGTGTAGGATCTTGACATTACCGATGCTGATCGATCAATTCGCAGCATGAAGAAGCGCCCGACCCGCAGCCTGTTCGACGAGCATTTCCGCGACCAAGCCCTGGAGAAGATCAACGACGTGCTCCCCCGGCTGTCCCGCATGGTTGACTGGGAGTCCTTCCGGCCTGAACTTGAAGCACACTTCCCAGTACGGGACCCGAAGAAAGGAGGACAGCCGCCGTACGACCGGCTGATGCTCTTCAAGGCCGTGGTGCTCATGGAGCTTTACGGATTGAGCGCCGAGGCGCTGGAATACCAGGTCAATGATCGCCGCAGCTTTCAGCGCTTCCTTGGCCTGGAGCCACAGCACCAGGTACCGGACTCCACCACCGTGCGCCTGTTCGTGGAGCAGCTCACCAAGGCCAAGGCCATGGAGGGCTTGTTCGCCTCCTACCATGCACGCTTGAGTGCGCCGCAACTGGTGCTCAACCAAGGCAAGATCATTGATGCGAGCATGGTGCATGCGCCCATCCAGCACAACAAGCGGGAGGAACGCGAACTATTGGAGGACGGCGAACTGCCCGATAACTGGTCAGCACGCAAGAAGGCGCAGAAGGACCTGGATGCCACCTGGGCCAAGAAGAACAGCAAGAGCTATCACGGGTACAAGAACCATGTGAAGGTGGACTCGGGCAGCAAGCTGATCGATCACTACGTGGTGACCACGGCCTCGGTCCCCGATGGGGAGATGGCCTGGGAGCGGCTTGATGAGCGCGATCAAGGCCAGGACCTGTACGCCGACAAGGGCTATGATTGGGAGGATGTGAAGGATGGCATCGCACTGGCCAAGATGAACGACCGCACCCACAAGAAAGCTCGTCGCAACAAGCCGCTCACCGAGCAGGAAGAAGCCCATGACAAGGAACTCAGCCGGACCCGCGCCCGCGTGGAGCATGTGTTCGGCAGCATGAACAAGCAGTTGCACGGGTTGAGCGTCCGCTGCATCGGCCTGGTGCGGGCCACGTTCCGGGTAGGCCTTACCAACCTGTGCTACAACCTGCTGCGCACGCTCACCCTCTTATCCGAACGACCATCCGTGGGGAGCGTGTGACCGGACGGAGCCAAAAAGCGGGGAAAACCGCCCAAATCCCCAAGGAATGAACCCAAGCCCAATCATGCAAAATGCTCCACTTCGTCAAGCAGGGTTCTTCGGACTACCCATTGGTAGGTCACCGGTAACTCGCCTGCGTTTGCAACGCGCGGGGCATCCCACCGCACGTGCAGAACATCGGTTTCCACACATGGGTAATTTACGCCCATGCAAGCCTGGCAGCTCACCGCACACGGTTCCCCGGAAAAAGTGCTCCGGCCTTGCGAACGGCCGGATCCCGCGCCCAAGCCCGGACAAGTGCTTATCCGCAGCGAAGGGTTCGGCCTGAACTTCGCTGATGTGTTGGCCGTGAAGGGCCTCTACCGCGATGCGCCGCCGCCGCCGTGCGTGCTGGGCTACGAAGTGGTGGGCCGCGTGGAAAAATGCGGTGAAGGAGTTCCTGCCGAGATGATGGCCAAGCGCGTACTGGCTTTCACACGCTTTGGCGGTTATGCGCAACTCGCCTGCACAGACCACCGCGCCGTGGCGGTGATTCCAAATGATATGGACCTCGGCACCGCCCTGGCCATGGCCACGCAGGGTGCCACTGCCTGGTACATGGCGATAATGGCGGCACCGGTGCAAAAGGGCGATCGCGTGCTGGTACACAGTGCCGCCGGAGGCGTGGGCCAATTGCTGGTGCAGATCGCGTTGCATCAGGGATGCGAAGTCTTCGCCGTGGCGCACGGGGCGGAGAAGATGGACTACTTGAAACGGCTCGGCGCACAGCACGTCATCGATCGCAAAGCCGAAGACTATGCGGCGGCGGTCAACAAGCTAATGGGCAAGGAGCGCTTGGACGCGAGCTTCAACGCGGTGGGCGGCACCACCTTCAAGAAGGACCTGGCGTTGCTGGGCAGCGGGGGCAAGCTGGTGCTCTTTGGTGGTGCGGAGCGCGGCAAGGGCGGCGCTTTCGGCACCTTGCGTTTTGTGTGGAACATGGGGCTTGTGGTCCCCATCTTCCTCATGATGAAGAGCAAGAGCCTCATCGGGGTGAACATGCTGCGGCTCAGCGAAAGCAAGCCCCTGCTGGTGGCGGCCTGCATGCAAGGCGCGTTGGGCGCATGGAAGAAAGGCTGGCTGGATCCCAACGTCCATCCGGTATTCAGCGCCGATCAGCTCCCGCGGGCCGTGGCCCTGTTGGGTTCCGGAAATAGCATCGGCAAGGTGGCCGTGCGCTGGGATTGACCTCTACTTCTTCGGGGCATTGGCCGGATCGTCCGCCGCCGGGGTGGGATCAGCGCCTGCATCCGCTTCATCCGCTTCCCGGAGCACCTCGTGCAAGGAGCCCGGTGGCAGCGTGGGGGAGAAGGGATCGGTGCTTTCGTTGCCCAGGGGGCGTGGCCGGGGTTCGGGTGTGTGCTTGTGGTCCATGTTGGTGCCGATGGGTTTCGTACAAGGTACGCAACACCGGCGGCGCCGGGGCCGTGGAGCAGGCTAGATACCTTTGCACCCCATGTCCTCCCCGCTCCGTTCCGTTCCCTTTGCCCAGTGGGGACTTGGCATGGGCCGGCCGTTGCTGATCGCAGGCCCTTGCAGCGCTGAAAACCGGGAGCAGGTGCTGGCCACGGCAGAAGGCCTATCGGCGTGTGCGCCCCAGGCCAAGGTGTTCCGTGCGGGCATCTGGAAGCCGCGCACGCGCCCCGGCGGTTTCGAGGGCATTGGTACTGCGGCGCTGCCGTGGCTGGCCGAGGTGAAACAGCGCTTCGGCCTGCTGACCATGACCGAGGTGGCCACGCCCGAACACGTGGAACACGCTCTGAAGGCCGGCGTGGACATGCTGTGGATCGGTGCGCGCACCACGCCCAACCCCTTCAGTGTGCAGGCCTTGGCCGATGCACTGCGCGGCACGGACATCCCCGTGTTCGTGAAGAACCCCGTGAACCCCGACCTGCCCTTGTGGATCGGAGCCTTGGAACGGCTGCATAGCGCTGGCCTCCGGCGATTGGCTGCCATCCACCGCGGTTTCCATTGGTTCGGGCAATCGCCCTACCGAAACCATCCGATGTGGGAATTGCCCGTGCGGCTGAAGGCGGCGTTCCCTGCATTGGAACTGCTGTGCGACCCCAGCCACATCGCCGGGAACCGCGACCTGTTGCCGGGCGTGGCCCAACAGGCGCTGGACCTCAACTTCAGCGGCCTGATGGTGGAGGCGCACGTGGACCCGGACCACGCGAAAAGCGATGCCGCCCAACAGGTGAAACCCGAGGCACTGCGTGCATTGCTGAACGGGCTCACCTTCCGATCGGCCATGGCGGAACCGGCGCTGCGCAATGAACTGCAGGAACACCGCGACCTGATCGACCGGCTGGATGAGGAGATCCTGCAGAAGCTCGCCGCCCGCATGGAGATCGCCGAGCGCATCGGTGCCTTCAAGCAGGCCCACAACATCGCCATCCTCCAGCCTGCGCGCTGGAGGCGGATCATGCAGGCCCAACAAGCCCTCGGGCAAGAACTGGCCCTGTCACCGGCCTTCGTCCAAGCCCTGATGGACGCCGTGCACGATGAGAGCATCCGCAAGCAGACCGCGGTGTGGGAGCGCGAAGGGAAGGCCGCCCGCCCACGCTCCACGGGCTAGGCCGCGGATTGATCGCGTCAGGCCTGGAGAAATGGTCCCCGTGCCTTCCGGGCAATTGCCCCCAAGTTCCCGCCCGGCAAGGCCGCAGCAGGTCCCGGTCCCTCGATCGGCGTTGGTCCCTGACGCTTCGTTCACCGCCTTGGCGGCATGTGGCGGGTTGCAGATCACCATACCTTGCGTCGTTTTACCGCTCCCCAAACCTGCTGGTACATGGTCAAACTCTACGCCCTTGGCCTTTCGGCCCTGATCGCCGCTCGGGTCTCCGCCCAACCCCTGTTCACCAATGGCACACCGGTGCTGGCACACACCGCCAACAGCGGCGGGTGCATGGGGGTGACCGACATGGACGGCGACGGGCTGGACGACGTGGTGCAGCTCGATGACAGCAAGCACGTGCACATCCTCTACCAAGAGGCCGACGGCAGCTTCACGCACGTGGACTACGGCAGCGTCTCCTTCAGCAGCCAGTGGGGTTGGGCCATCGCCGATCTGGGCAACGACGGCCACAAGGACGTCGTAAGCGGCGGCAATGGCGACGGCACCCACTTCGTGAGCATCGCTTCGCGTGGCGTGTTCACCACCACGGCGCTGGGCGGCCCCAACATCTTCCAGCAGAACATGAGCATGGCCGATGTGGACAACGACGGCCGCGTGGACGTGTTCGCCTGCAACGACGTGGGTGCGCCCAACCTCTGGTTCACCGACGCCAACGGCGTGCCCCAGATCAACAACGGCTACATCAACTGGGCCACCAGCCCGGCCAGTGACATGAGCGGCAACTACGGCAGCTGCTTCACCGATTTCGACAACGACGGCGACATCGACCTGCACATCGCCAAATGCCGCCAAGGCGTGAACGACCCCAACGATCCCCGCCGGTGGAACCGCCTCTTCGTCAACAACGGCAGCAACCAATACACCGACCAGGCCGCGGCCTACGGTGCGCAGGACCAGGAACAGACCTGGGCCACCGACTTCGGCGATTACGACAATGACGGCGACCTGGACATGGTGAGCATTGAGCACAGCACCGGCACCCAGCTCTTCGAGAACGATGGCACCGGCCACTTCACCAACGCCACCACCGGCAGCGGATTGGGTGTGGCCATGTTCCCCTTGCAGTGCATGTTCCGCGACCTGGACAATGACGGATTCCTGGACGTGCTGATCGCCGGCGGCAGCGAGTTCTTCCTCAAAGGCAGCGGCGACGGCACCTTCACCGCCGTTTCGGGCCTGTTCCCCTACACCAAGCCCATGCACGGCTTCGCCTTCGGCGACCTCAACCGCGACGGCTTCGAGGACGTGTACGCCAACTACGGTTCAGGCTACGTGGATGCCAGCCAGCCCGATCCGGACCTGTTGTGGTTGAACACCCCCAACGGCAACCACTTCTTCCGCGTGCGGCTGCAGGGCACCACCAGCAACCGCGATGCCATCGGCGCCAAGGTCACCATCACGGGGCCATGGGGCACCCAGGTGCGTGAGGTCCGCTCCGGTGAAAGCTATGGCCTGGTGAATTCCTTCACCCTCACCTTCGGCCTGGGAGCCTACACCGGCGTGCCCACCATGGTCGTGCGCTGGCCCAGCGGGCAGGAGGAAACCTTCACCGGCCTGCATGCCGACCAGACCATCACCGTGGTGGAGGGTTCCTGCATTTCGCCCAACGTGGCCATCAGCGGCAACCCGGCCACCGTGCTCTGCCCCGGTGGTGGGCCCATCGTGCTCACCGCTTCACCGGGCACCGGTTTCACGTGGAGCACAGGGGGCACCGGCAACCAGTTGACCGTTACCGAGCAGGGCAATTACTTCGCCGTTACCGGCACCGGAAACTGCATCACCCAAGCCAACCTGTTCGTGTTGGACAGCCCCGATGAAACGCCCTCCATCACCGCTGATGGCCCCACCACCATTTGCCCGCAGGACCAGGTGGTGCTCACCTCCAGCCCCGCGGCCGGCTATGCGTGGAGCAATGGCAGCGACCAGCAGAGCATCAGCGTGAATGCGGCAGGGACGTACAGCGTGACCGTGCAAGGGGCTTGCGGGGAGTTCACCTCCACGGACATCTTGGTGGACCACCTCAACGCGCCCGAAGCACCCCAAAGCGACGACGTTTCCATTCCGGCAGCGGGAACCGCGGTGCTCACGGCAGCCGGTGACAGCATCCAGTGGTTCGATGCCCCGGGGGCGGTGGTGCCGGTTGGGCAGGGCAGCCCGTGGACCACGCCATGGTTGACCGAAAACACCACCTTCTGGTGCGCCGACCTGGGCCAGAACGGGGGAGAGCCGCTGTACGGCGGAAGGACCAACAGGTCCAATGCGGGCGCGTACCAGACCAATGCTTCCTACTACCTCCACTTCAGCACCGTGGAGGAGATGATCGTCCAAAGCGTGAAGGTGTATGCCAACGGGGCCGGTTTCCGCACCATTGCGTTGGTGGAGGAGCCCGGTGGGTCCGTGGTCACGTCCGGTGTGTTCAACATCCCCAACGGCGAAAGCCGCGTGCAGTTGGACTGGACCGTTGCAGCCGACGGGGACTACGGCCTGCGGATCCTTTCGGGCGAGCCCCAGCTGTGGCGCGATGGCGAAGGAAGCAGCACATCCTACCCGTACGACCTGGGCGGCCTGGGCGCGATCACAGGCAGCAATGCGGGTTCGGGCAGCTACTATTACTTCTTCTACGATTGGGAGGTGGCCGCCCCCGCGGTCTGGTGTGCAAGTGCACGTACCCCGGTGGACGTGTCCGTGGGCCCCATGGGCGTTGCCGCGGAACAGGCGGAAAACGCCTTGCGGCTGTTCCCCAATCCCGCCACGGACCGGATCCGTCTTTCCGCCGGCTTCCCTCCGGGCCAATGTGTAGCGGAATTCCTGGACCTGGCGGGCCGGGTGTGCCTGGAGGCGAACATCCAGGGCGCCACCACGTCCATGGTGGATGTTGCGGCCTTGGCCCCGGGTGTGTACACGGTGAAGCTCCGCGGCGGCAACGGTGTTCTCACCGCCTCCTTCGTGAAGCAGTGAGTCCGGCCGGCCCTTGGCAAAAGGGTCCTGGGGTTCCCGGGGCGCTCCGTTCATCCACGTGTTGGAAGGTGGGCCGGCCCGGTCCTGTTGCCGCTACCCGTAGGTGCATGCCGCAGCGCGAACTGACCATTGTCTCCTTTCGTCCTGCATCCCGTGCTTCCTTTGGGGCATGAGCAGCAAGCCTGAACCGGGCAAGCCGCCGCTGCGGCTGGTGGTCGTGGGCGCCGGTGCCATTGGCAACGCCCTGCTGCCGCGCATCGTGCGCTGGAAATGGGACGGCATCACCCTCGTGGACGGTGACCGCGTGGAGGAAAAGAACCTGGAGCGCCAAGAACTCTTCGCACCGGTGGACATCGGCAAGCCGAAGGTTGAAGTGGCTGCCGCCTGGCTGCGCAACGCGCCCATCGCCGTGCGGGTGTCCGCCAGGGACGAGTTCCTCGATGCCCGCAATGCAGAAGCCGTCATCGCCATGCACGACGTGGTTGCCGACTGCACGGACGACGCCCACGTGAAACGCCTGCTGGACCACACCTGCAAAGCCTATGGCGTGGCACTGGTGAGCGGATCCGTCCATGGCAAGCAAGCCCAAGTGATCATGCTTCATGCGGCAGGCGAAGGAGAGGACATCACCCGTGATGAACTCTTCCAAGGCAAGCTGGGCATGGAACAGGACGGCTGCGACATGCGCAACGTACCGTTGGTGACCATTGAGGAGACCGCGCGCCGCATGGCCCAATTGCTGCGTGCCCTCGTGCAGGGTGGGCCGGTACGCAACGGCCGCGTCGACCTCTTCGACGGCAAGCACTGGAGCGCCATCGATCCGCCCATTTCCTGAACCATGGACCCGCTTCTGCTCATCCTGCTCATTGCTTGCGTGGCCTTCGCCTATGCCATGGTGGGCCACGGCGGCGCCAGCGGCTACCTCGCCCTCATGGCCCTGGCAGGCATCAGCGTGGCGGTGATGCGCCCCTCGGCGCTCGTGCTCAACCTCTTCGTCAGCGCCATTTCATTCACCCAGTACGCACGCAGCGGCCACTTCCGTTGGCGCTCCTTTTGGCCCTTCGCGCTGCTGTCCATCCCCGCCGCGTGGCTCGGGGCGCAAGTGGTGCTCGATCCCTTGGTCTACAAGCGGATCCTGGCCGTGTGCCTGCTGTTCGCCGTGGCGCGCATGTTCGGTCTGCTGGGCAAGGGAAGTGAACGGATCCGTCCCGTGCCGTTGGTGCTTGCCGCGATCATCGGGGCGGTGCTCGGCTTCGTTTCCGGCATGATCGGCATCGGCGGCGGCGTGCTCCTCAGCCCCGTGCTGCTGCTGTTCAACTGGGCCGATGTGAAGACCACCGCCGCCACCTCCGCGCTCTTCATCTTCGTGAACAGTGCCGCCGGCCTGGCCGGGGCCATGGGCAACGGCGAAACGCCCGGCCCGCACATGCTCCCCTGGATCGGCGCGGCCGTCATCGGCGGCCTGCTCGGCGGATGGATCGGCGCGATCAAGTTGGACAACCTGCGCCTCAAGCAGGCCTTGGGCGTGGTGCTCCTGTTGGCCAGCGTAAAACTGATGATGGCATGATCCACGTGGCCGAAGCCAAACGGCGCATGATGCAGGCCGCGAACGCGCTGCCCGCGGAGATCATCCCGTTGGCCCAAGCAGCGGGACGATTCAACCTGCACGATGTGGTGGCGCCCTTCGATCATCCGCTGTTCGATTGCAGCGCCATGGACGGCTACGCCTTTGCCTTCGCGGAGGAGGTGCACCAGTGGACGGTGGTGGCCGAAGCCGCAGCGGGTGATGCCCCTGCTCGGCCGTTGGCGAAAGGCGAATGCGTGCGCATTTTCACCGGGGCCATGCTGCCGCCCGGGGCCGATACCGTGGTGATGCAGGAACGGGTGCTCCGCGAAGGCAACGCCGTCACGCACTCCGATGCCAAGCTCAGGCGGGGAGCCAATGTGCGCCCCAAAGGAGACCAGTTGCGCGCCGGTGAAGTGGCCCTGCCGGCGGGTTCCATGCTGAACGCCGCCGCCATCGGCCTCTTGGCTTCGGTTGGCGTGGCCCAAGTGGCCGTGGCCAAGCGGCCGCGCGTGGCCCTGTTGATCAGCGGTGATGAATTCGCCGATGGCGGCACGCCCGGACCGGGCAAGATCTTCGGCAGCAATGCCATGATGCTGGAGGCCGCGCTGGGAGAGGCTGCCATCGCCGCAAGGGCGGTGCACGTGGGCGATGACCACCAGGCGCTGGTCTCCGCGTGGAACGCGTTGCAACGCGACCACGATGTGATCATCTCCACCGGCGGCGTCTCCGTGGGCGACCACGACCTCATTCCGCCCTCCTTGGCGGCGATCGGTGCCGACATCCGCTTCCACGGTGTGATGCAGAAGCCCGGCAAACCCATGCTGTTCGGCCTCCTGGGAGGAACGGCGGTCTTCGGCCTGCCCGGGAATCCGCGTGCGGTGATGGTCCTGTTCCTGGAATACGTGCTGCCGTTCCTGCGTGCCAGGCAAGGATGCGCTGCACCATGGATGCGCAGCGACCTGTTGCCGATCGCAGGCAACGTGGAAGTGAAGGGCAGCCGGGCCGAGTTCCGGGCCGCACGGGTATTCAAGGGATGCGTGCAACTGCTGGCGGACGAAGGCTCGCACATGCTGCGCACCTTGGCCGTGGCCAATGCCATCGCCTTCCTGCCCATGGACCAACGCCAATGGCACCACGGCGATCACGTGGAAGTGCATTACTTGGACTGATGGGCGGCAAACACCTACGGTCGGGTCCAAGGCCCAACGATCCCCCACCCCCACGGCGGTCCCGCGAAGGAGACCCTGCGGCAACGCTACCTTCAACATCCACACGCGCGCAGCGGTCTTCCGAAGGAGACCCTGCGGCAACCATCCATTGACATGGGAAGCAAATACGCATGGACCGGAGTGGTGCTCGCCGGCGGCAAAAGCACCCGCATGGGGCAGGACAAGGCGCTGCTGGAAGTGGACGGCAAGCCCATGCTGCTGCACGCGATCGAGCGGCTCAAGCCACAGGTGCGCGAGCTGCTCGTGGTGGGCGATCCGCGCAAGTACGGGCGCCTATGGCCCGAAGTGCTCCCGGACGAGATCCCCGGTATGGGGCCGTTGGGCGGCATCGTCACCGCCATGGGCGTGGCCCGCTTCGACCGCTTGCTCGTGCTGGCCGTGGACGTGCCCGGCGTGAATGATCGGCTATTGGAGCGGCTCACCCGCGAAATGCCCGAAGAGGCCGACGTGTTCGTGCCCCGCCACAACGGCGAACTGGAACCGTTGGTGGCCGCCTACCACCGGCGCTGCCTGCCGGCGCTCATGGGGCGCCTGATGAAAAGCCAACTTGCCATGCACGGCGCCTTGGAGGTGGTCCGCACCGCCTGCCTGGACATCCACCCCGGCGAAGACGGCTGGCCCGAGGACCTCTTTCGCAACCTCAACAGTCCTGCCGACCTTTGAGCCATGCAAGTAAAGCTGTTCGGCATGATCGCCGAGAAGGCGGGAGCGGAGAGCATCGCGCTCGAAGCCGCATCGGTGAAGAAACTGAAGCGCGCTGCGGAAGAGCGCATCGAGGGCCTTGCGGCCATGAGCTACGCCATCGCCGTGGACCGGCGCATCGTCAACGGCGACGCCCCATTGAACGGAAACGAAGAGGTGGCATTGCTGCCCCCATTTGCAGGAGGATGAGCGAAACGAAAGCACCTAAGAAGCGGGACATCTTCATCGAAGGCCCCATCGCCTCGGCCTTCATCGCGGAGAGCATCGCCAAACACGCCACGCGCACGGACATCGGCGGGCACGAGATCTTCCTGGGCCAGGTACGCGCGGATGCCCTGGCAACCGAAAGCGGACAACCAGCAACGGTCCACGCCATAGAATACACCGCCTATCGCGACATGGCCAACGAGCAGATGCTCCCCATCCGCGAGGAAGCCTTCGCCCGCTGGCCCATCACCTGCCTGCACGTGCATCACAGCCAGGGCACCATCAAGGCCGGCGAACTCTGCTTCTTTGTCTTCGCCTCCGCACCGCACCGCCAAGCCGCCCGCGAAGCCGTGGCCTTCGTCACCGATGAAGTGAAGAAGCGATTGCCGATCTTCGGAAAGGAGATCATCGCCAGCGGTGGCCACCAGTGGAAGCACAACACGTGATCGGTTCCACACTTCAACTTCCGTTTTCATTTTTCATTTTTCAGCTTTCAGCTTTCAGCTTTCATATTTCCACTTTCAGCTTTCGAAAATGATCGACATCACCCACAAGCCCACCACGCTCCGCGAAGCCATCGCCGAAGCCACCGTGTCCGTGAGCAAGGCGGAGACGATAGCCGCCGTGAAGGAGCGCCGCGTGCCCAAGGGCGATGTGCTGGAAGCCGCGCGCATCGCGGGCCTCTTCGGCATCAAGCGCACCGCCGACATGATCCCCGATTGCCATCCCTTGCCGGTGGAGCACGCCGAGGTTTCCTGCGAAGTGCAGGCCATGGCCATCGTGGTCACCGTGAAGGTGCGCACCATCTACCGCACCGGCGTGGAGGTGGAAGCGATGCACGGCGCCAGCGTGGCCGCGCTCACCATCTACGACATGCTCAAGCCGATCGACAAGGGCATCACCATCGATCGCATCCGCCTGGTGCAGAAGAAGGGCGGCAAGAGCGATTGGAAGGATGCCTTCGATAAAGCGCCACGCGCCGGCGTGCTCGTGATCAGCGACAGCGTTTCAGCAGGAAAGAAAGAGGACAAGGCCGGCGCAGCGATCGCGGAACGGCTGAAGGGGATCGGTGTGGAGATCGCCGCGCAAGCCTTGGTGCCGGATGAACCGGAACAGATCGCCATGCAAGTGAACGCATGGGCCACACAGGGCATCGATCTCATCCTCACCACCGGAGGCACCGGCCTTTCACCGCGCGACCGGACCCCGGAAGCCATCGCGCCCCTCCTCGACCGCGAGGTGCCCGGCATCATGGAGGCCGCACGCAGTTATGGACAAGCGCGCGTGCCGTTGGCGATGATGAGCCGTGGCATTGCCGGCATGATCGGACGCACGCTGGTGATCACCTTGCCGGGATCCACACGCGGAGCGCAAGAGACGATGGATGCGCTTTTCCCGTTCGTGCTGCATGTGGTGAAGGTGCAGGAGCATGCGTACCGGCACGGGCAGTGAGCCGCCAGTGGCTACTCCAGGTCAAAAGAGCACTACGGCATCACCACCACGCCCGATCCAAAAGCTCCGTCCCGCGTGTGAAAACGCCAAAGCACCACCGTGCCGGAAGGAACGGGAATACGATCCCGCCCACCTGCACCGATCATGTTCGTGGCCAACCTGCGCCCCTGCACATCAAACAGTTCCAGGTTTCCAGCACTGCCCGCGTTGACCACCACAAGCCCTTGTGCATCGCGGGTGACTGACACCAGGGGCTTGCCCATTTCCGCGATCCCCGCCGTGGTCACGTTCACTTCAAACGTGCTGGTGTCCGTGCGGCCGCAGTCATCCAGCGCCACGTAGGTCACGGGGTAAGTGCCATTGGAAACGTAGCTGTGTGTGAACGCGCCTTCATCGGAAGTGCTTCCATCACCGAGGTCCCAGAAATGCGCGGTAGCGCCGGTGGAGTTTTGTGTGAACTGCACTTGCCCGCCGCCCAGGTCCGTATGCGCAGGCAGGGCAACCGGATCGTTGATGCCGATGTTCCACGTGGTGAGGCTGTCCAGCACCACGGAGGAGGCAATCTGTTGCACCGTGGTGGCCGTAGCCGCATCCAAGGAGGAAGTATAGGTTGCGCCCACCGTGGAGCTCCGGAAGAAGGTGCTGTACAGGGTGCTGGCAACGAGATAGCTGCCCGCCACGCTGGGGTGGCTGCCGTCCGAGCTGTACAAATTGATCGCCGGGTATTCCGCGCGCACCCGTTTCCAGGCCATGCCCGCCGGCGCGCACTCCGCGCTGTTGTCGGCGGCCATCTGCAAATAGCTCAAGCGCAGTTGCTGTTGCATGCCTTCGTACGTACATACCGGCGGCCATGAGGCACAGTTCTGGGCATCGCCGTTCTCCCGGCCCCAGGTCATGTAGAACACGGCTTCCGCGCAGGGCGAATGCGCACGGATACTGTCCACCAGGGCTTGCGCATAAGGCAGGCAATCCGTGGCCACTTGGCCGGGCGGGAAGGAAGGCAGTTGGCTCTGTTCCTGCAACACCACGAAGTCCCAGTTGCCTTGGTCGATCAGGCTCTGCGTGGTAGCATTGGTGGTGTGTCCTTGGAAGGTCATTCCGCCGGGCGAAGAACTGGCCTCCACCAACGTATCGCCCAGGGAAAGTGCGAGTTGGCGCGTCATGTCCGGCAGGTCGTTCACGCCGGTATAGCTGTTGCCGATGAAGAGCACCCGCGTGGTTTGGGCTGCAAGCGACTGGAAAAGGCCAATGGCGAAAAGAATGGATAGAATGCGGTTCATGCAGGGGATAGTAGGGATATGGTCTAAGGCGGTTGGAGCTTGCAGAGCCATCCTGTGGATCGAAGCCACTGACGGAACTGGGTAAGGGTGCGTTGCCCGGAGGAAAGGGATGTGAGGGAGGTGAGGTAGGAAATGGAAGTAAACGGGTAAGGGGTGTGGCGCCTCCGTGACCTCCCTCACCTCCATAACCTCATTACTTCCTCACCTCTTCGCGTTCTTTGCAGCTCCAATTCAAGGGTCAGCAATGGTAAACGCCAAGGAAGGCATGGTGGAGGAGTTCGTGCTCCATCGCATCGGTACGGACGCGGAGACCAGCGTCTTCAGCGATTTCAGCGCCGTGATCAAAGGCGAGGAGGAGCAGCAGTTCCTGCGCAAGCTCTTCCTGCGGCCCTTCGCCAACATGGCCTTCACCTCGGAGTTTGCCTCGGACGGA
>JAGPDT010000004.1:57335-86386 GCA_018057455.1 Flavobacteriales bacterium
GGAGACCAGCGTCTTCAGCGATTTCAGCGCCGTGATCAAAGGCGAGGAGGAGCAGCAGTTCCTGCGCAAGCTCTTCCTGCGGCCCTTCGCCAACATGGCCTTCACCTCGGAGTTTGCCTCGGACGGAAAGAAAGCCCCGAACATCCTCCAGGAATACTGCGCGAAGATCCACAAGGGCGACGCCGTGGTGGAACATTCCGAAGCCATCGCCAAACACCTGCTTACAGTTGCCGCCGGGCACGAGATGCCGCCGGGAGAGCTGGTGGTGGCGCGCTTCAGCGATGTGGAATTGGGCGGTGCCGCGCATGATGCCGTCGGCATTTTCAAGTTCGACGACAAGGAGGTTTTCCTGGAAAGCCGCGTGGAGAAGCAGAACGTTTTGCTGCGCATGAAGCGGGGCTTGGGCAGCAACAAGCCGAAGAAAGCCTGCCTGGTGCTTTTCACCGCCAAAGGGCACACGCTCTTCCTCATCGACGACCAGTCCAGCACGGACTATTGGCAGCACGACTTCATCCGTGCCCGCGCCAAGAAGGACCATGTGAACAGCACGAGCGACCAGATGCAGCTCACCAAGGCCTTCATCACCGAACAGCTCCCGCAGGATTTCGTGGTGGAGAAAGCCGACCAGATCGACCTGCTGAACCGCTCCGTGGAATACTTCAAGAGCCACGAGGCCTTCGACAAGGAGGAGTTCGCCAACGAAGTGTTCCAGCAGGAAAGCACCATCCGCTCCTTCAATCAGTACAGCGACCGTTTCCAAGAAGAGAAGGACGTGAAACTGCAGGACAACTTCGAGATCTCAGCCCCCGCCGTCAAGCGCCAAGCGCGCGTCTTCAAGAGCGTCCTAAAGCTGGACAAGAATTTTCACATCTACATCCATGGCGATCGCAACAAGATCGAACACGGCGTGGATGAGAACGGGAGGAAGTTCTACAAGATCTTCTACGAGCAGGAGGCGTAGCCTGAACTAGCTTGTTGCGGCATTGCGTGCGTCCATCAGTGCTGTTTTCGCTTGCTGATGACGAAGTTGCCGTTGTCCGGCTTCTTCTTGTCAAACTTCCGGCCAGATTCATCAAAGCTCCGCAGAAACCACATAAAGCGCTCATGCGGCGAAAGCGCCAAGAACTCCCGCTCGCGGCGCGCATTGCTCTCTTCCTTGGTCTCGAACCGGATGCGCTTGTCCATTTCACGGTTTCAACTTTCAGCTTTCAACTTTCAGCTTTCAGCTTTCAACTTTCCGTTCACCCTCCGATCGCCACCATCGGCCGCGTACTCAACCCGTGCAGCACCTCCTCCTGTTTATCGGGATTGAAGGGAGGCAAACCGCCGAGCATCTTGTGCTTCGCGCGCACGTTGGAAACGATCAATTCGGAAAGATCCTCGCCCCGGCGCAGTGCGGAAAGCAGGTCGGTTTCCTCGCGGACAAAGAGGCAGTTGCGCATCTTCCCTTCCGCCGTTAACCGCAGCCGGTCACAGCTTCCGCAAAAAGGCTCCGTCACGGTGCTGATCACGGCAAAGGTCCCGCGCCAGCCGTTTACGCGATAGGCTTTCGCCGTGCTGTGCGGATCGTCGTTCAGCTTTTCAATGGCATGCACACTGCCGATGTGCCCGAGCATTTCGGCATACGTGTACACGCGTTCGCGTCCCCACTTATTGCCGGCAAAAGGCATGAACTCGATGAAGCGCACATGCACGTTCCGCTCGCGGGTCAGCTCCACGAAGCGCAACAACTCGTCGTCATTCACGCCGCGCATCACCACCATGTTCAACTTTACGTGCAGGCCCTTGTCGATCGCTTGTTCAATGTTGGCCAGGATCCGTTCATGCCCATCCCTGCGGGAAAGCTGGCGGAAGCGCTCGGCATCAAAAGTGTCCAAGCTGATGTTGATGTGCTTCAGGCCCGCGGCGATCAACTCGTCCAGGCACAGGTGGAGGCGCAAGGCATTGGTGGAGAGGCCCAGTTTCACCGGCATTGCGGCCATGTCGCGCACGATGTCCACCACGTCCGGCCGCATCAACGGTTCACCGCCGGTGAGGCGGATCTTGGTGATGCCGTACTGTTGAACGAAAAGCGTGGCGAGCGTGCGGATCTCTTCCCGCGTCATCAGCTTGTCGCGGTGCAGGAATTGCTGCCCTTCCGGCATGCAGTAGGTGCAGCGCAGGTCGCACTTGTCCACGATGCTGATCCGCAGGCTGCGGTGCGTGCGCTGATGAAGGTCGGTGAGTTCCACGGTGCAAAGTTACCGAAGGCTGACAGGGGTTGGAACCCTCTTCCTCAGGGTCCCCTTCGGGAGACCGCTGAGGGAGCTTGTTGAGTGTGCTCCATCAGTGGTCTCGCAAAGCGGACCCTGATGCCCGAGCGACAAATCCCGAACTTCGCACGCATGACCGCCGATGAACGCGTCCGTTGCCCGTGGTGCCTGAAAGATGATATCTACAAACGCTACCACGATGAGGTTTGGGGCGTGCCCGAGCACGACGACCGCATGCTCTTCGCGAAGTTGATCCTCGATGGCGCTCAAGCGGGATTGAGCTGGCATACCATCCTCATCCGCAGCGAAGGCTACCGCAAAGCGTACGACAATTGGAACGTGGAGAAGATCGCCCGCTACGGCGCCAAGGACGTGGAGCGCTTGATGAACGATGCGGGCATCATCCGCAACCGCGCCAAGATCACCGCCTCCATCGGCAACGCACAGGCTTGGTTGGGGATCATGGAGGAAGGCCCGGGTTCCTTCGACCGGTTTCTGTGGAAACATGTAGGCCACAAGACCCGGGTGAACCGGTGGAGGGATCCCGCGCAAGTACCCGCCACCTCGCCGCAAAGCGATGCCCTGAGCGAGGACCTGAAGGCACACGGCTTCAAATTCGTGGGCAGCACCATCGTCTACGCTTTCATGCAGGCCTGCGGCCTGGTGGATGACCATTTGGTGGCGTGCTGGCGGCGCAAGCGGTAATTTTCGGCCCCATGACCGCACCCGTTTCCAGCGCTTCGATCACCCGCATGGATGGCGGCCACGCCACCGGCGATCAGGTGATCCTGGTCACCGAGGAACCGTTGGAGATCCGCTTGGGCCATGGCCCCTTGGACGACCGCCGCGAGATGCGCCTGAGCGTCACCATGCGCACCCCCGGGCAGGATGCCGAGCTGGCCATGGGCTTCCTCTTCACCGAAGGGATCATCTCGGGCCCGGAACAACTGTTGCGCGTGGCCTACTGTGAAGATGTAAAAACCGGGGAACAGGGCAACGTGGTCCGCGCCGAACTGCATCCCTCCGTGGTGTTGGACACGGCCAAGTTGCAGCGCAATTTCTACACCGCGAGCAGCTGCGGGGTGTGCGGCAAAAGCAGCATCGATGCCGTGCATGTGCAATGCAGGCAGGGCCTGGTGCCGTTCGGTCCCCTGGACCCTGCGGTGATCACGGCCTTGCCGGACCGCATGCGGGATGCACAAGCGATCTTCAAGCACACCGGCGGCATCCACGCGGCGGCCTTGTTCGACCACCAAGGCAAGATGCTGCTGCTCTGTGAGGACGTGGGCCGCCACAACGCCGTGGACAAGGTGATCGGCGCGGCGCTGAGCAGCCACCTGCCACCTGCCACCTGCCAACTCCTGGTCAGCGGCCGCGCCGGGTTTGAGCTGGTGCAGAAGTGCGTGGTGGCCGGCATTCCGCTCATGGCCGCCGTAGGAGCGCCCTCCTCCTTGGCCGTACAGCTTGCGCAGGCCAGTGGGCTCACGCTGATCGGCTTCCTCCGGGGAGACCGCTTCAATATCTATACCGGCCACCACGGGCTGGCCGCCACGGCAGGCTGACGATCGTCAGGATCCACCCCGGCGCACGCCGGTACCTTGCGATCCCTTGAACAGGGGATAAGAGGCCATTCATTTGATCGTGGAGCAATGCAGGAAGCACGCCTTCAGCAGCTTGTTGGAAATGACGACATCGGCACCTTGGCGGATGTGCGCCTGCTGGTGGACACGTTCTACGGCCGCGCCCGGCAGGATGAGCTCATCGGGCCGGTGTTCAACAACACCATCCAGGACCGCTGGCCGGAGCACCTCGAAAAGCTCTATCGCTTCTGGCAGACCATCCTGTTGGGCGAGCGTACCTACCAGGGCGCACCTTTCATTCCGCATTTCCCCTTGGGGATCGATGAGCGCCACTTCAACCGCTGGTTGATGGTCTTCCAAGCCACCATTGACGAACTGTTCGCCGGGCCCAAGGCCGAGGAGGCCAAGCAGCGCGCCGGCATGATGGCGCAGATGTTCCAGTACAAGATGGCCACGCATGCCCGCATGGGCACCACCCCGCTGCGCTGATGTGGCCCGCCGCTCCAGAACTTGGCCGGTGCGGCTTTGCCGCCGCCGCCCTGCGGTGGTCAGGGCCCTTGGCTCCGGCACGCAGCCCGGCATGGCCGGCCGACAGGGCCATGGCAGGGTCCGGCTTGCCACAAACCTGCGCCCCCCTGTCGGCGCCTCCCAACCGAAATCACCCATCATGAAGATCACGCCCGAACGGACCGTGGGGTCCATTGTCGCCGAAGACTACCGTGCAGCCGCCGTGCTCACCAAGTACGGCATCGACTTCTGCTGCAAAGGCGGCCGCTCCGTGCAGGAGGTATGCGAGAAGAAGAACATCGACCAGCACAAGTTGGCCCAGGACATCACCGCAACCCTGGCCCGCGATGCCAAGAGCGGGGACGATGTGCGCTCCTGGCCCTTGGACCAGCTGGCCGACCATGTGGAAACCGTGCACCACCGCTATGTGGAGGAGCGCGGACCCATCCTGCAACAGTATTTGGACAAGCTCTGCCGGGTCCATGGCGACCGCCATCCGGAGCTGTTCACCATCCAGGATGAGTTCAATACTTGTTTGGGCGCCATGGCCATGCACATGAAAAAGGAGGAGCTGATCCTGTTCCCCTTTGTGCGCAACCTGGCCAAGAGCGAACGCAACGGCGGGCCGTTCAGGGCCCCGCATTTCGGTACCGTGGAGAACCCCGTGCGCGCCATGATGGCCGACCACAACGACGAGGGTGAACGGTTCGAGCGCATGAATGCCGTGAGCGGCCACTTCACACCGCCGGCCGACGGCTGCACCACCTACGCCACCGCCTTCCGCATGCTCAAGGAGTTCGAGGAGGACCTGCACTTGCACATCCACCTGGAGAACAACATCATGTTCCCCAGGGCCATTGAAATGGAGAAGCGCCTGGTGAATGCCGCCCATTGAGCGGTTGCCCGGACTGCGGGGGATCAGCCGTGAGCACCACGAAGGGCTGCTGCTGTGCTGGAAGGTGCGGGCAGGTCTGGCGCGCAACGTGCCACCGGCGCGCATACGCCAGTACTGCCGCCGGTTCCTGAAGCACACCCTCAAACCCCATTTCGAGGTGGAAGAGGATGTGCTGTTCCCCGTGCTGGGCTACCAGGACCCCGATGTGCGCAAAGCCATGGCCGACCATCGCCGGCTGCAACGCTTGATCAACGGGCGAAGCGATGCCCTGGTGGCCGTCTCCTTGCTGGAGGAAGAATTGGAGGCCCACATCCGCTTCGAGGAGCGGCTGCTCTTCAACCGGATCCAACTCTTAGCCACCCCGGAACAGCTTGCTGCGATCGAACGGGCCCATGCGGCCATGCCCGTGCATCGCGAAGCGGATCCCGACGAAGATGCGTTCTGGAAATAGGGCCGGTCTTCAACACGGATAACCGTCTCCGGTAGCTACAGTGCCCGGCATCCGCAGAGGCCTGCCCTAATTTGGCAGGTGCGGTCCCTAACGCGCCTTCACCAGCCAGGCATGGCGGCGGACTCCGTCGGCGCTGGTCCACAGGTAGCACGCATGGGCAGCGGGTTCGGCCAGTAAGGCGATCAGCTCAGGTGCTCCAAGGCTGGCATAGTACAGATGGATCCGGCCTTGTTCGGCATCGAACCACGGGGCTGGCAACGGGCCACTTCCGCCCTCAACGGTCACTTGTACGCTGCTGGCCTTGCTTGACCGGAAGCCGGGCCTACCCTTGAAGACCAACAGCCCCCTGTGCTTGCGCGAACGCCGCCGGATCCGCACCACTTCCATGTGGCCCGGTCCGCGCAATCCTTCCCCGTGCTCCGGAGGCCGGTCCTGCAATGTGGTGTGCTGCGGTGGGCTTGGCTGCTCCATGGGGCAACGGGCTGGTGGGATCCGATGTGGGGCTGTTTGCAGGCGTGCAAAATACGCAACCACCGGACATGGCTTTCCAGCGGACCTGTGCGGTGGACCTTCCGCGGCCACGCACCGTGCACCACCTTTGCCCCGCATTGCCGGGCAGCAGCCATGCCAGGCGATGCCCGCACCATGGACCGCCGCACCCCGGCCTTCGCCGCCCTCTTCTTCGTCAACCTGCTCTACGGCATCAACTACGTGGTGGCCAAAGGGCTCATGCCCGGGGTGATCGGTCCCTCCGGCTTCATCCTGTTGCGGGTGGCGGGCGCCGGTGTGCTCTTCTGGGGCGTTTGGGCCATTCAGCGGGAACGCGTGGCCTGGTCCGATGCCAAACGACTGGTCCTCTGCGGCCTCACCGGCGTGGCCATAAACCAGCTGATGTTCTTCCATGGGCTCATGCGCACTTCACCGGTGCACGCCAGCATCATCATGGTGGCCACGCCCATCCTGGTGCTGGTGCTCAGCGGTGTGCTCATCGGCGAGCCGATCGGCCGTACCAAGTTGGTCGGCGTCGGGCTTGGCGCCGCCGGTGCCTTGCTGCTCATCTTCCTGGGCACAGGGGATGGTGGGGGAGCCTCTGCCCTGGGCGACCTGTTCATCTTCATCAATGCGAGCTCCTATGCCATTTTCCTGGTGATGGTGAAGCCCTTGATGTCGAAGTATTCCGCCGTTACCGTGATGAGCTGGTGTTTCCTGGTGGGCAGTGTCATCGTGGTGCCCTTTGGCCTGCGCGAGTTCGGTGCCGTGGATTGGTCCGCCCTGGCACCTGCCGATGCATGGGGCTTGGCCTTCGTGGTGGTCATGGTCACCTTCGTGGCCTACCTCCTCAACACCTGGGCGCTGCGCCGTGTGCAGCCCAGCGTGGCCGGCGCCTTCATCTACCTGCAGCCCGCACTGGCGTTGGTGGCCGCTTGGTATATGGCGCCAGGCAGCCTCCGGCTGAGCTGGCTCCAGGGGCTGGCTGCTGCCAGCATCTTCACCGGGGTGTGGCTGGTCGGGCGCAGGGAGCCTGCGTCCCTGGCACATTGATCGGCCTGGAACGACCATCAGGCATTGCACCACGCGGCTACCTTTGGCGCCTATGTTGCGCTCCATGACCGGCTTCGGCCGGGCCGAAGGTCTGGTGAACGGGAAAAAGGTGACCGTGGAACTGCGGTCGCTCAATAGTAAACAGCTCGACCTGCTGGTGAAATTGCCCGGGCCCTGGCGCGAAAAGGAGGCCGATCTGCGGCAGTGGGCCGCCGAGCGGGTCCTGCGCGGCAAGGCCGAACTTTCCCTTCTCATCGATGGGGTGAAAGCGCTGAAACGCACCGCCATCAACCCGGAACTGGTGCAAGCCTACTATGAGGAGCTGCGCGCCGTGGCGGGCCGTGTGGCACCCCAGGCCACCACAGACCTCCTGGGCCTGGTCCTGCGCCTGCCCGATGTGATGACCACGGCACGTGAGGAGTTCGACCCGGCCGAGTGGACCACCGTGGAAGCCCTCGTGGAACAGGCATGGAAGGCCTTCGACGCATTCCGGGCGGCGGAAGGAGACAAGTTGCATACCGAGCTCAAGGAGCGCAACGGCAACATCCAACTGCTGTTGGCCGAGGTGGCCGCCATGGACGGTGACCGCATCCAGCGCACCCGCGCCCGCCTCCTGGCCAAACTGCAGGAGCTCCAGGCCAAGGTGGACCACGACCGGTTGGAGCAGGAGCTGGTCTTTTTCCTGGAAAAGCTCGACGTGGCCGAGGAAAAGCTCCGCTTGGCCACCCATTGCAGCTACTTCCTGGAGACCATGGACCACGGCGAGCAGCAAGGCCGCAAGCTCGGTTTCATAGCCCAGGAAATGGGGCGTGAGATCAATACCCTGGGTTCCAAGAGCAATGATGCCGACATGCAGAAGCGCGTGGTGCTCATGAAGGATGAGCTGGAGAAGATCAAGGAGCAAGTGCTCAACGTGCTATGACCGTGCCGGTGATGGACAACGGCAAGTGCCTGATCGTGTCCGCCCCATCGGGTGCGGGCAAGACCACCATCGTGCGCCATCTCCTGGGCCAGGACCTTGGACTGGCCTTTTCCGTGAGCGCCACCAGCAGGCCCCCGCGCGGCAACGAACGGGATGGTGAAGACTATTTTTTCCTCACCGCCGGGCAGTTCAAGGAACGCATCGCGGCCGGTGCTTTCGTGGAATGGGAGGAAGTGTACCCCGGCCGCTACTATGGCACCTTGCGCTCGGAGGTCGAACGCATCTGGGCCCTGGGCCGGCATCCGGTCTTCGACGTGGACGTGGTGGGCGGCCTGCGCCTCAAGGAAATCCTCGGCAACCGGGCGCTTGCCCTCTTCGTTGCACCGCCGAGCATCGACGCTTTGGAACGGCGTTTGCACAAGCGCGGCACCGAAACCACCGAAGGATTGCGCGCACGCATGGACAAAGCCGCCCTCGAGCTCAGCTACAGCAAGCACTTCGATCAGGTGCTGCTCAATGATGACCTGCACCGGGCCTGCGGTGAAGCCTACCGCATAGTGCATACCTTCCTCCACGGATGAAGATCGGTTGCCTCTTCGGTTCATTTGACCCACCGCACTTGGGCCATGTGCAACTGGCCGAATACATGCTGGTGCATTGCGGCCTGGAACAGGTGTGGCTGGTGGTCACCCCGCAGAACCCGTTCAAGCAGGACCGCAAGTTGAGCTTGAGCAAGCACCGCATGGCCATGGTGCAACTGGCCGTGCAAGGCCATCCCGCCATCCAGGCCAGCGGCCTGGAGTTGGACCTGCCCCAGCCCAACTACACGGTGGATACCTTCGCCTTCATGCGCCGCCGTTGGCCGCAGCATGAGTTCTCCCTGATCATCGGCAGCGACAACCTGGCCGGACTCCACCAGTGGAAGGAGGCGGCCAAGCTCCTGGAGACCACCCCGGTACTGGTCTATCCCCGACCGGGCTTGGAAGAACACCTGGCCCAGGCCGAACTCCTCTACCACCCCGCGGTGAAGCTGTTGCCCGACGCCCCCCGGACACAGGCCTCCTCCACGGGCATCCGCGTCCGTCTCCGCGGCTGGAAACCCACCGATGGCCTGTTGGCCCCCAAGGTGCTGGCCTACATCCGCCAGAACGGACTCTACGCGGATTGATCTCCCGCGCCCGGCCTACGCGGCCTATGCCCCTGCTTCCACCGCCGGGCCCGACCCCGTTGGGTCGCCTGATCCCACCTGAAGGCCGCCATGGACGCGGGCGGACGCAACGTGGCACGGCTTTGGAAAGGTGGCCTGCGAACCCGTAACCCCCACCCAGGATGAAGACCAACGTTGATCGGGCCGCGCGTCTGCAGCAGGCCGCCACCCGCATGATGATCGAAGGCAATGTGAAGCGTTACCTGCATGCCCTGCGCCTGCTGTTCGCCCTCCGGCGGAGAAACCTTGAGCTGGCCTGGGCACGGCTCCCCGGGTGATGCGGCGGGCCATCCCGCTCCCAACAGCCGATGGCAGCCGGCCGCATTACGGCAAGAATTTTCGGCCCGCTGGATCCTTTTCCGGCCGTCTCCGTTGAAGGACCCATGACCAAGAAGGACAAAATAGCCTTCATCAAGAGCAGCAAGCGCAAATCGCATGTGTACAACGACCTGGACCATTACTCGGACATGCAGTTGGACGAGTTGATCCGGGAGATCGTACAAGGACTCATACGCGAAAGCGAATTGATCGCCAACGCGTATGTCAACGGCTACCGTTGATGCACGGCAGGGCGCTTCCCTCCTGACGGGGCTCAAAACGGACAGGTGGATCGGCCTCGGCAAACGCGCCGGGGCTTTTTCACGTCAGTAGGGACAGTCTTGATCCCCGGTCATTACCGGCCGGGGATGTTACTTTGGCTCGATATGTCCCCGATCATTTTCCGGTCCGTCTTCTTGGCCGCAATTTGGACCATGCTGGTCCCGGCCCGTGCCCAGCTGGTGGTCACCGGCAGCGTTCCCGCCGCCACCGTGGTGCAGAATGTCCTGCTGGGGCCTGGCGTCACGGCCTCCAACGTAACCTTCACCGGCAACATCGCGCAGTTGGGCACCTTCACGGGCACCAACTGCTTCCTGGGCCTGGATTCAGGCATGGTCATGGCCACCGGTGCGGCCATCGGTGCGGTGGGGCCCAACAACAACGGCGGGTACACCATTCCCAACGGTGGATACAATGGTGCCGGCGACAATGACCTTTGGATCGCTTCGGGGTCGGGCTTCGCCCAATCCCATGATGCCGCCGTCCTGGCATTCGATTTCGTGCCCACCGGCGACTCCCTTTCCTTCCGGTTCGTCTTCGGCAGCGATGAATACCTCGAATATGTCGGGAGCATCAATGACGTGTTCGGCTTTTTCCTCAGTGGGCCGGGCATCAGCGGGCCGTACAGCAATGGAGCGGTGAACATTGCCCTGGTCCCCGGCACCAGCATCCCGGTATCCATCTTCAACGTGAACAACACGGTCAATTCGGCCTACTACGTGGACAATGGCACGGGTGCCAACGCCCCTTACAATTCAAACCCCCAGTACATCCAGTACGACGGCCTCACCACCGTGCTCACCGCCAATGCCAATGTGCTATGCGGCGAAACCTACCACATCAAGATCGCCATCTCCGACATCTCCGACGGCATCCTCGATTCCGGCGTTTTCCTGGAGGCCGGCAGCTTCCAGAGCAATTCAGTGATACTCTCCGCCCAGATCAACAGCGGTGGCATGGACAGTACGCTCTACGAAGGCTGCGGCAATGCCACCTTCCACATCGTGCGCCAAGGCGTGCTCACCACCACGGACACGGTGCATCTCACCACGGGCGGCACGGCCACCGCCGGGGTGGACTTCAACAACATCCCTTCACAGCTGATCTTCCTGCCCGGGGAAGACACCTTGTCCATAACCGTGAGCGCCCTCATCGACGGGATGCCCGAGCCCCCGGAGCTGATCGACCTGCTGGCCATTTGGACCGGCGATTGCGGCAGCGACACCGCCAATCTGCATTTCTACATCGCCGATACCCCGCCCATCCTGCTCTCGATCAACGCCGATACCATGCTCACCTGCCAGGACAGCGTTCTGATGCAGGCCCATGTGTCCGGTGGCTATGGTGCACTCACATTGGATTGGAACACCGGCCTGCCCGACGGGGATACCGCTGCTTGGCTGCACCCCCCGCAAACCACGCTCTACATCCTGTCGGTCACCGATGAATGCGGGGTGCTCAACCCGGTGGACTCCATGGTGCTTTCCATCTTCGAGCCCGATTCGTTCATGCTCGCCATGCCCCCCGATTCGTTGGTGTACTGCCCGGAGGTGCCGCAGACGTTGCATGGCTCCGTGTCCGGCGGCACCCCACCATACACGTTTGCATGGGCCGGTGGGCTGGGAACCACCGCGGACCTCAATGTGTCCCCACCGGTCACCCAGCCGTTCACCTTGCAGGTGACCGACCTGTGCGGCAACCCGGTCTCGGGCACCACCACCATCACGGTGGCGTATGATTCGGTGCGCGTGCAGGCCGGCCCGGACACGCTGGTCTGTTTCCACGATTCCATTACCGTGAGCGCGTTCCCCTCCGCCGGCTATGGCACCATCAACCTGCATTGGTACATGGGGGCCACAACGGACAGCATCCGCGTGAACCCGCAGCAGTTGACGCACTATTGGGTGGTGGCCACCGACCAGTGCAACATTTCGGATTCCACCTACGCGGCCGTGGAGGTAGAGCGCCCCATAGCGGATTTCACCGTTGATGGCAGCCTGTGGGAGAACACCTTTCCCATTGTTTTCCGCGACCTGAGCACCGGCGCCATCGCTTGGTCATGGGATTTCGGTACGGCGGGGTTGACGAGCGCTTGGGCCAACCCCGTGGTCACGTTCCCCGAGCCGGGCACCTTTCCCGTGCAATTGGCCATTGTGGATACCTTGGGCTGCGTGGACACCTTGGTGAAGTTCATCCGGGTGGCCCCCGAGTTCAATCTCTACCTGCCCACGGCCTTCAGTCCGGACGGCGATGGGCTGAACGAGGTGTTCCGCGTGGAGGGTACCGGCATCCAAATGTTCCGGCTGCGCATCTTCGATCGTTGGGGCCGCGTGGTCTTTGAGACCGAAGACCCCGCCTTGGGCTGGGACGGCAGTATCGACGGGAAGAAACCCGTACCGGGGATCTACCCGTACCTGTTCCGCTTCCTCGGCCCTTCGGGGCAAACCGCGGACCGTTACGGCCACGTGGTGTTGGTGCGCTGAACGGGCTGTTCACCGGCGGCCCTTTCCCGGGCCGGGGACCGGTGGTGGCGTCCGCTTCACGGCGCCGTTTTCGTAGACCACCGTGGAGATCACCTTGCCGGTGGCGTCGTACTGCGTCATGGGCCCGTTCAGCTTGCCGTTGCGGTAGTTCATTTCCTGCACCACCCGGCCGCGCCGGTCGTACACGGTGCAGGTGCCCTCGGGGGTACCGTTGAGGAAGCCCTGCTCGCGTTCCTTCACTCCCGCTTTGTCGTAGTAGGTCCAGCGTCCCGTGGGTGTGCCCTTGGCATACATGCCTTCACCGGTGAGCGTGCCCCGGTCGTTGTACTCCAGCCAGCGCCCGCTCCGCAGTCCGTCCGCAAAGCTGCCTTCCTCCTGCAGCTTGCCGTTCTCGTACCAGCTCTTCCACGGTCCGTTCTTCACGTTCATCTTCCAGGTGGCCTGGTAGCGTGCCATGCCGTCCGGCAGCCAACCCTGCCACATCCCGTCCATCTGCCCTTGGGCGTATGTTCCCTTGTCTTGTGGCCGGCCATTCTCGTACCAGCTGTTCCACGAGCCTTCTTCCTTGCCGTTCGCATAGGTGCCTTCCTGCAACTTTTGCCCGCTCTCGAACCAGGTGGTCCACAGCCCGTGCTTCGCACCGTCCTTGAAGGCCCCGCGTTTCCAATTTTGCCCGCCGGCGTAGAAGTACACCCATTCACCCTCCTGTTTGCCCGCCTGGTACAGGCCGGTGGCGCTGAGCTGGCCGTTGGGGTACCAGTACTTCCACAGGCCGTCCTGCCGGTCCTGCACAAAATTCCCCAGCATGTCGCGGGCACCGGTGGTGGTGTACCAGGTCCAGGTGCTGTCTTTCAGGCCTGAGCCATAGTACCCGCTGATGTTCATCTGCCCGTTGCCGTACCAGGTGGTGAATGGGCCGTGCAAGTTGCCTTTGCTCCAGGTCTCGCTGCGCTCGCGGGTACCGGCCGAGGACCAATGCTCCCATGGGCCTTCCATCACCCCGCCGAGCCAATTCCCCTCGGCCTTGAGGTTGCCCGCGGGCCACAGGGATCGTTGATGGCCACTCTTCACCCCCAGGTGGTATCGGCTCACCTCGGCCGTATCACCAGCGGGGTAGCGCGCCACGATGTAGCCTTCACCCTTGGTCAGTGTCCTTGTTCCATCCGGGTCCCATGCATTCAAGCTCAGGCAGGTGCCCTTGTCGCACACCTCGGTGAGCAGGGTATCCCCATCGGGATAATGGTAGCTCCAGGGTCCCTGCTTGGCGCCGTTCGCATAGTGGCCCTGTTCCATCAGTTGCCCGTTGCGGTAATAGCTGTGCATGATGCTGTCCTGCTTGCCGCGGTGGATCCAGCCGTTGTGTTGCACCTGGCCGTTGCCGTAGTAGGTCACCACATGCCCGTCCCGTTCCCCTGCCTTGAAATCGCTCACTTCGGTGAGCTGACCGGTACGGTCCCAAAACTTCCATTCACCCCACTCGCGCCCGTTCACCAGCAGTCCTTCGCTTTTCTTCACCGTCTTCAGGCTGTCCCAATGGTCGGCATACGGCTGCACGGATTGGGCACCGGCGACAAGCGGGGCCGTCTGCAGCAGGAATAGGCTCAGCAGGTACGGGATCAAATCGGTTCGCATGTGGCCAAAAGTAGGGGCGGGCAAACAGCACCGGAGCAAGAACGGTGAAGCGGCCGCGGTGGTGCGTTGGCGGGCAGGCCGCCGCCAAAGCCATGCAACCGGTCCCACCTGCGCCTACCTTGCGATCGCCATGGCAGGCAGGTCCCTCCTTCCCCGTAAGGCGCGTGCGCTGGCAGGCGTGGCCCTTGTGGTATTCCTGCTGGTGGGTTGGACTTCGGCCACCGCCCCGGTGAAGGGCCCGCATGGCCGGTTGCAACTGGCCTTTGCCCGCGAGGTGATCCAAGGCCTGCCCGTCCAGTTCGGCACCTACTTCGTTACGGCCGGGCGCTGTGCGGGCTGCCATGGGCATGACGAGCTGGGCATTGCCATGGTGGCCCCGGAAGGGGAGGATGTGAACGTCGTGGATGATTGGCGGAGTTCCATGATGGCCAACAGCGCCCGCGACCCCTTCTTCCTGGCCAAGGTGGAGCACGAGGGGCTGGTGAACCCGGGCATCAAGGAGCAGATGGAGCACAACTGCTTGAAGTGCCATGCACCGCAGGCGGTCTTCGAGCAGCAGCTCTTGGGCAACCCGCCTTTCACCATGGCCCAGTTCGATACCAGCGTGATGGCCCATGATGGCGTATCCTGCCTCGCGTGCCACATGCAGAACCCCGATTCCGCCGGACGTCACTTCTCCGGCAACCTGCATTTCGACAGCGCCCGTGTGTGGGGGCCGTACACCGATGAGCAGATCAACCCCGCCATCATGCAGTACTTCGTGAACTACACCCCCGACCAGGGGTCGCACATCCTGGACGGCCGGGCATGCGCCGGCTGCCACACCGCCATCAACCAGCCCGTGGACCTGCAGGGCAACGCCACCGGCACGTCCTTTTTTGAGCAGACCATGTGGCAGGAGTACGTGAACTCCGTCTACTACGGCACGCAGCAGAACTGCCGAAGTTGCCACATGCCACGGATCCAGGACCCGGTGATACTCGCCTCGGAGTACATCTTCCTCAATGGCCAATCGCCCTTCGGAAAGCACCACTTGACGGGGGGCGGATCATTCATGCTGAAGCTGATGCGGGACAACATCGATGCGTTGGACATCCCGGCCACGGCAGCCCAGTTCGACAGCACCCTTGCGCGCACGGACCGCACCCTGAAGGCCTCCGTGGAGATGGACCTCGTGGTGGCCGATCGCACCGCGGACACCTTGTTCCTGGACGTGGGCCTCACCAACATCACCGGCCACAAGTTCCCCAGCGGCTTCCCCAACCGGCGCGCCTTCGTGCAGGTGGTGGCGCTCACCGCCACGGGCGACACCCTTTTCCGCAGCGGCACCTGGGACAGCACCTACGAAGTGCATGGCCACGACCCCTTGTACGAACCGCACCACCAGGTGATCACCTCCAACGACCAGGTGCAGATCTATGAAATGGTGATGGGCGACGTGGACTTCAATGTGACCACAACCCTCTTGCGCGCGGTGCACAAGTTGAAGGACAACCGTTTGGCGCCGATCGGCTTCAGCACCACCCACAACAGCTATGACACGGTGAGAATCGCCGGCCTGGCCGTATCGGACCCCGACTTCAACCAGGATGCGGGCGGCCAGGAAGGGAACGGCGGCGACATCGTGCACTACCACATCCCGCTCCATGGCCACCCGGGTGCGGTGGAAGTGAGGGCCAGCGTGTTCTTCCAGCAAGTGCCGCCACGTTGGAACGCTGAGATGTTCAGCCACCAGGGCCAACGCATCGACAGCTTCCGCGCCCTGTACAACGCCGCGGACGGCACACCGGACCTGGCCGCCGCGGTTTCATTGGTGGACATCGGCACCGGAATGGGTCCGGTGCGACCGGACTTCCCGGCCGTCTTCCCCAATCCAACCCGGGACGGTGTTGTGCGCGTCAATGGGACCGGTATCCGCAACATCCGTGTGTATGACGCCGCGGGCAAGAGCGTGCCCGCACAAGTCTCCAAGCAGGCCTTTGGCTGGCTGTGCGTGCTGCCCGAACAAGCTGGCGTGTACCAGCTGGTGGTCGCACAGGGGCAAGCGGACCAACACCTGGTACGCGTGGTACGTTTGGCACCATGAGCGCCACCACCATCGCTTCCATCCACATCTACCCGGTCAAATCCCTCGGTGGGTTCAGCGTGCCGCATGTGCAGCTCACGGACCGTGGCTTGGCGCACGATCGCCGCTGGATGCTCGTGGACGAGGCCGGGCGGTTCTTGTCACAGCGGGAAGTGCCTGCCATGGCATGCTTGCATTGCGGACCGAACGGAACGGGGTTCACGGTCACCGACGTGCGGCACGGCTCGTCCGTTGACTTGCCTTGGACCTTGGATGTGGGAACGCGGATCGGCGCCCGCGTTTGGGAGGATGAAGTGGATCTGCTGCTGGGAACGGGACCCATGCACCAGTGGTTCAGCGAGGCACTGCATAGGCCCCTGCGGCTTGCCTACATGCCGGAGAGCACCGTGCGCCCCACCGACCCGAAATATGCTGAAGCACGCGTCGCCCTCAGCGATGCCTTCCCCGCGTTGGTCATCTCCCGGGCATCGCTTGATGACCTGAACGCGCGGCTGGAAACGCCGGTGCCGATGGAACGCTTCCGGCCCAACTTCGTGCTCTCCGGCGGCCGGCCTTATCAAGAAGATGACTGGAAGGAATTTACCTTGGGCACCGTGAACTTCAAGAATGTAAAGCCGTGTGCGCGTTGTGTCATCCCCAACACAGACCAGCAGACCGGCGTTCGTTCCGCCGAACCCTTGCGGACATTGGCCAGCTATCGCTCCATGGGGAACAAGGTGCTCTTCGGCATGAATGCGATCTTCGATGCAGGAGGCAGTGTGCGGGAGGGAGATGTGGTGATGATCGGGCGATCGGATGATCAGATGATCTCAGTTCCTCCGGAACTTGCATGGTGAGGCTTGATGGTCTGTATGCTCCGCATCCATTGGAACCGTTGCGCACTTCACCTCCCTCACCTCCCTCACATTCTACGTCCAGTGGAAAATCGCACTCCATGATCCACGCCATCCTCAACGACAAGGCCACGCGCCTGTACCTCATCCTGGCCGCCTTTTTCACGGCCAGTGCCATCGTGGCGGAGATGATCGGCGTGAAGCTTTTCCAGCTGGAGACCGCCTTGGGCCTCGCAAAGGCCGATTTCACCCTCCTCGGCCAGCATCACCTCTCCTTCGTGCTCAGCGTGGGCGTGCTGCCCTGGCCCATCATCTTCATCATGACCGATGTGATCAACGACTACTACGGCGTGCGCGGCGTGCGCTTCATCACCCTCACCACTGCGGCGCTCATCGCCTTCACCTTCGTGCTCGTGTGGCTGGCCATCCGCATGCCGCCGGACCTGGGCTGGTGGACGATGAGCAGCGTGGGGCAAGGCGTGCCCGACATGCAGTCCGCCTTCAAGAGCATCTTCGGGCAGGGCAACAACATCATCATCGGGTCGCTCACCGCCTTCATCATCGGGCAACTGGTGGACGCCTTCACCTTCCGCCGGCTGAAGCGGCTCACCGGCGACAAGCGCATCTGGCTGCGCGCCACCGGAAGCACCCTCATCAGCCAACTCATCGACAGCGTGGTGGTGACCTATGTCGCCTTCTGGGTCTTCAAGGGTATGCCCTTCGCCCAATGTACCGCCCTGGTGGTCACGGCGTACTGCTACAAGTTCCTGGTGGCCTTGCTGGCCACGCCGCTGGTGTACCTGGTGCATGCCGCGGTGGAACGCTTCCTCGGCAAGGACAAGGCCAGGGCCATGCGTCTGGCGGCCCTGCAACCGGCCCGGAACTGAACGCCCCTTAGTTCGCCGGCGACCAGTATTGCACCTGGTTGGCCACGGGCTTCAAGGCATGCAGGTAGTCGTAGATGGCCCCCAGGTCCTGCTCCGTCATGCCCGCATACATCATCCAGGGCATCACCGTCTGTTGGTCCTGGCCTTGCCAATCCACGGTGGCCGGTGTGTAGGAGCTGTCGGCGAACAACTTGAACTTGCGGATGAACGTGGCCTTGTCCCAAGCACCGATGCCGTGCAGCTTGTCCGGGGTGATGTTGGACGACCGCGCAATGGACCCATCGGGGAACTGGAACTCGAAGCCGCCCGCAAAGGGTTCGCCCACCTCCTTGCCGTTCACCACCTTGGTATGGCACACCTTGCATCCTGCCGCGTTCACCATGTAGGCGCCATATTCCGGCGATCCGGGGGCGGCTTGCCCCATCGGCTGCGGAGGTTCCGGGATGGTATGCAGGATGATGTTCATCGGGAAATCCGCCTTGGAGGCATCCGGATGGCTCTCGATGGATGGCAGCGTGCGCAGGTAGGCGATGATGCTGTACACATCTTCCGACGCCAAGTGGTTGTAGTTCAGGTAGGGCATTACCGGGAAAAACGGTTGGCCGTCCTTGCTCACCCCGCTGGTGATGGCCCGGTACAGGTCGCCATCGCTCCAATCCCGCAGATTGAACGGGGTGATGTTCTTCGAAACAAAGCGACCGGGAAAATTCAGCTTCTGGTCGAACACCTCACCGCCTTTGCCCAAGGTGCCCGGCACCAAGGGGCCTGAAAAACGGCTCCAGTCGCGCGTGCTGTGGCAATCCATGCAGAGGGTGACATGGTTGGCCAGGTAGTTGCCCCGTGCCACGCGCACGGGGGTCAGTTCCACGTGCAGGTCCTCGGGCGCGGGGATGTTGGGAAGCGCTTGTGTTACGTACGTGACCCCGCCCGCAACCACCAGCCCCAGGACCAGCAGGAGCACACCAAGTACTTTCATGAACTTCTTCATCGGAAGCTGTTTTTGGAAACGAAAGCTACTGCACATCCCTGCACGTGGGTGCCTCAGTCTTCAATCCCCACCTTTGTGCCCACATGGCCACGAAGCGCATCACCAAAAAGGAACTGCTGCAAATTGAGCAGGCCGCCGTGCGCAAGGAGCGCAAGGAGCAAGGCGCGCTGGACGGCCGTTTCCGCGAGCAGGTGGAAAAGAGCAAGAAGACCTACACGCGGAAGGTGAAGCACAAGAAGAAGTAGCCGTGGACATCCAACCCGCTGTTCAGGGCTACAGCAAGCAAACGGTACCTTCGCGGCCCAATCGATCCCTGCCATGAACTTCGCCACCAAGGCCGTCCACGCCGGCGTAGAGCCCGATCCCTCCACCGGGGCCATCATGACGCCCATCTTCCAGACCAGCACCTATGTGCAGGCGGCCCCGGGCGACCACAAAGGCTACGAATACAGCCGCACGCACAACCCCACGCGCACGGCCTTGCAGAACGCCTTGGCCGCGCTGGAGAACGGGAAGCACGGCCTGTGCTTCGCCACGGGCATGGCCAGCATCGATGCGGTGGTGAAGCTCCTGAAGCCGGGTGATGAGGTGGTGTGCACCAATGACCTCTATGGCGGCACCTACCGCCTGTTCACCAAGATCTTCGAGCCGTTCGGCATCAAGTTCAACTTCGTGGACATGGCCGATCCGGCCACCGTGGCCGCAGCCATCACCCCGAAGACCCGCCTGGTGTGGGTGGAAACGCCCACCAACCCCACGTTGCGCATCGTGGACATCGCGGCCATCGCCAAGCTCACCCAAGGCAAGGGCATCCTATTGGCCGTGGACAACACCTTCGCTTCACCGTACTTGCAGAACCCGCTGGACCTGGGCGCCGACCTGGTGATGCACTCGGTCACCAAGTTCCTCGGCGGCCACAGCGACGTGGTGATGGGCGCCTTGGTGGTGAGCGATGATGCGTTGGCCGAACGGTTGGCGTTCATCCAGAACAGCTGCGGCGCCACCCCCGGCCCCCAGGATTGTTTCCTGGTGTTGCGCGGCCTGAAAACGCTGCACTTGCGCATGGACCGGCATTGCACCAACGGCTCGGCCGTGGCTGATTGCCTTTCCAAGCATCCCAAGGTGGGCAAGGTGTACTGGCCCGGCTTGCCGAGCCACCCCAACCACGCCGTGGCCAAGCGTCAGATGCGCGGATTCGGGGGCATGTTGAGCTTCACCATCAAGGGCGACCGCCAGGAGGATGCCATGCGGTTCCTGCGCACCTGCAAGCTATTCACCTTGGCGGAATCACTGGGCGGCGTGGAATCGCTCATGGGCCACCCCGCCAGCATGACCCACGCCAGCATTCCCCGTGAGGAGCGCGAACGCACCGGCGTCACCGATTCCCTGATCCGCCTCAGCGTGGGCGTGGAGGATCCGGCCGACCTCATCGCCGACCTGCAAGCCGCCTTGGCCTGAACGGACGACTTTCCCCGGTTGGAACCCAAGGTTGGAGACGATTCATCCGCCCTATCCCGGTGGGCCCAAGCAACGGGTCCTGTAAATTTGGAATCCTTTGAACCGACCCAAACCGACCTTCGGCATCATGCGAAATTCCTTTTTCCTGTTGGCCACAGCGTGGCTTTTGCCCTCCTTCGCCCTGCAAGCGCAGGATAGCGGATTCAGTTGTGGGGCCAATGAGCTCCACCGCATGGGCCGCTTGATCGAAGGCCATCCCGAGCGCTTGCAGGAGATCCAACAAGCCCAGGCCGGGCTGGAGCATTTCACCCAGGCCTGGCAGGCCGATGCCTCGCGCGATGACAACACCTACATCATCCCGGTGGTCTTCCACATCGTACACAACAACGGCGCGGAGAACATCAGCGATGCCCAGGTGGTCGACGCCATCCGGGTGATGAACGAGGACTTCAACAAGCTCACGCCGGACTGGAGCCAGGTACAGCCCGAATTCCTCGATCGCGTGGCCGACATGGAGGTGACCTTCAAGCTGGCCCAATTGGACCCCAGCGGCAACTGCACCAACGGCATCACCCGCACGGTGAGCACCCTCACCTACGAGGGCGACCAGGACATGAAGGACCTGATCCGCTGGCCGCGCGACCGCTACCTGAACATCTGGGTGGCCTCCGTTGCCGGCGGTGCTGCCGGGTACTCCATGTACCCCTCTTCCGTGTCGGGCCCGTGGGGCGCCGATGCGGATGGAATCGTGGTGATGAGCAGCTATGTGGGCGCCATCGGCACCAGTGATGAAAACAGGTCGCACACCCTCAGCCATGAAGCAGGCCACTGGCTCAACCTCAAGCACTGCTGGGGCGATTCCAATGAGCCCGGCCTCGCGTCCAATTGCGGCATGGACGACAACGTGTCCGACACCCCCAACACCACCGGCTGGCAAAGCTGCAGCCTGCTAGGGGCCACCTGCGGTTCCGCCAAGGACAACGTGGAGAACTTCATGGAGTATTCCTACTGCTCGAAGATGTTCACCAATGGACAGAAAACCCGGTTGCATGCAGCGCTCAACAGCAGCACCGCCTCACGCAACAACCTCTGGAGCCCCGCCAACCTTGCCCTCACCGGGGTGAATGCCGAACCGGAGATCTGCCTGGTGGCCTTCTCCAGCAACCAGCGGACCATTTGCGCCGGCCAGAGCGTCACCTTCAACGATGGTTCGTACAACGGCGTGACCGAATGGGCATGGGCGTTCAACGGCGGTTCGCCTGCCACGGCCACCACGGCCAATGCCACGGTGACCTACGACACGCCCGGTGTATATGATGTGAGCCTGACCGTGGGCAACGGAACGGACAACTTGGGCGCCACCGAACAACAGTACATCACCGTGCTCCCCATGAACGGAACGGCACTGCCCATTGCCGAGAGCTTTGAGACCGGCACAACGCTCAGCACCACCATTTGGACGGCCGCTGAAGTGGCCGCAAGCCAGAACTTCGAAGTCTCCACTTCCGCGGCCTTCACGGGCGCGAACAGCGTGAAGTTGTCCAACAGTTCCGCGGTCAACGGCACCACCTTCGAACTGGTCAGCTCCACGGTGGACATCACCGGCGATCCCCCGGCCGTGCTCACCTTTCGCTATGCCTTTGCCAAGCGCCTCAGCAGCAACGCGGATGCCCTGCGTGTGTTCGCCAGCCGGGATTGCGGCCAAACCTGGAGCTTGCGCCGGGCCCTGATCGGGGATGCCTTGGTCACCGCCCCCAACACCGGCGGTTCGTTCGTGCCCAATGGCCCGGGCCAGTGGGGTTACAGCGAGACCTCGCCGATCAGTGGGCTCTATGAGGTGAGCAACCTGCGGTTCAAATTCGTGTTCGAGAGCGATGGCGGCAACAACTTGTGGTTGGACGACATCAATGTGAACGGGGCTTCCGTGGGCATCGAGGAACTGGGCGCTGCCGCCGGCGGGTCCCTCTTCGTGGTGCCCAACCCCGCCAAGGACCGGGCCGTGGTGAGCACCTTCCTGGCCGAGGCCGGCCGGGTGGATGTGGAACTGGTGGACCTGCTGGGCCGACCGCTGCAACAGATCGCCAACGGTGTATTACCCGCCGGTGAAGCCCGCTGGACCATGGACCTGGACCAAGTGCCTGCCGGCATGTACTTCGTGCGGGTGCAACAGGGCGGAACCGTCCGCGTGGCCAAGTTCACCAAGGAATAAGCGCTCCACGGGGGCAGACCGAAGCGGGGCCGCCCCATCCTCTGGGGCGGCCCCGCTTGCGTTTCCTGGTCCGGCTGGCCAGCAAGTGCCCATTTGGGGCCAGGCAGCTTCAGCGGTGATCAGGCGGAGACCTGGGGCATGAGCAAGGGTTGTAGTGACCCGCAGGCACGGCCGGAGGGGCCGGAAGCAGGCCGCTCGGCAAAAGAAGCGCGGAACTACCGGAAAGGGGGGCGGACGTGTTTGGACATCCTGAGCCGTGCGCGCTGCTTTCCGTGGTACGCCTGCAGCGCACCGCCCCGATCGGATGCATGTGGCGGTGCCAGCCCGGGGCAAGTTGAAGCAGGCAGGCCTTCCCGACTTGTACAAGCCTCGAAGCCGGAAAATCTTTCTGAGGGTTGACGGGGCTTTCAGGCATGTCCTCACAGCCTTTTTGCCATACAAAGCCCTGTTTGTTCACTCCTGTGCCGTTGGCACAGGAGCGCTTTCCGTTCTATGGACTTGACCCGCTATCGGAAATGGAATGGCAAAGGCCCTCGATATTCAACCGACCGTATAACCGGGTGTGTGCATTGCGGATTACGACCCTGGCAGGGTCGCACAGCGAAGAGGAACAATTTGGCGGTTCCGCGACCCTGAATGGGTCGCACTATGGCGCATCGAAAGGGCCTGGTATCTGTGCGACCCTTTCCGGGTCATGGCCTTTTGCCGATCCATTTGCTACGGTTTACGACCCTTTCAGGGTCAAATCGAACAGATGGAATCTGGGGTGCCATACTAACTGGACAAGTCGGGAGGCCTTCATACGGGCGATCCGCGTGGATCGGGGAGATGGCGACGGCCTTGCCCGGCAGTCTTTGTGGAAAGCAGGAAAGGCCACAGCGGGCGCTGCAGCCTTTCCACGAAGGAGGACCGGTCTACTTGTAGCCCAGCAGGATGGCGACGCAGCCCACCGTGAGCAGGTTGTTGCCACCTTGGTCCGCCTTGGGCACGGCGAGCAGCACGGAGAGCTTTTGCGTGGTGGCCACCTTGAAATCGAAGTGGTCCTTGGGGGCTGCAGGCGTGCTTTCGAACAGCACCTTGCCCGAAGCATCGGCCAGGTGCCAGCTTACATTGCCCAAGATGGGGTGTGCACACACCAACAGGCGGTATTCCTGGCCGCTGTAAAAGGTGAGGTCCACCTGGGCCTCTTCGCCGGGAGCCAATTGGGCCGAGTTGAAGGTCTCGTTGAACTGGTAGGGCGCCATGGCCGGCATGCACTTGTTCTTGGCAAAGCTGCGGCACTGCGCCTGGGCGGCGACGGGCAATGCCAGCAGCAGTACAATGGCGATCAAGGAGGTAAGGTGCTTCATGTCCGGGGTCAGTTGATGTAGCTGGAGCGGATGGTGGCCGTGGCTTCGGTGATCGCCTTCAGCTGTTCATCCGACAAGGTCGCTGTTGGGGCCGTGCCGCCGATGGTGGCCACCCCGTTGTCCTCGGTCACCGTGCTGCTGCCCGTGGGCGTCACCACTTGGGCATAGAGCCCATTGATGCGTTCCAGGTCTTTCAGCACCGAGGCGATGGCGGGGTCGTCCGGGCTGTAGGTCTTCACCAGTTCAAGCAGGTCGTCCAAGGGGATGCGTTGTTCGGCGATGCGCTGGCGCAGCTCGGGGCTATCGTGCAGCTTGGCCACCTGCGTGGCGATGTACAGGCCTTCCATCCAGCCTCCGGCCACCATCAAGGCACTGATGTTGTCGCGCCCGTTCTCCTTCAGGTATCCGTCCACGTGCCAGAAGGTCTCGCTGATGATCGCCAACAGGGAATCGCGGTTGTTCCGGTTCTTTTCCAGGCGCTCCACCACCTGTTGGTTGAAGGCGCTGGTCACGTCCAGCTTCTTGGCCAATTTCTGGGCGCAACTGGTGTACAGCATGCTCTCCTGGGTGTTGTTGTACACACTGGCATAGCTGAGGTCCGCGCCATAGATGCCCAAGTTGATCGCCTGTTTGCTGGCCGCGGTGTAGTTGTCCACGTTCTTCACGTCGTTCAGGATGTCCTTGTCATACTCGGCGCCCGCTTTCTTCAACAACCCGGCGGTCTCCATGGGCGAGGGGATGTTGTGGAAGATGCTGCGGGTGCGCTGCGACCGGATGATGGCCGTGGAATCCATGGCGGGCACATTCAAGCTGTCCTGCGGTGGTTGTTCGGCACCGCCGCAGGAGGAGAGCAGCAGGGCAAGGGCACCGATGGAAAGGAGTGGGGTCAGTCGCATGGTCGGTCGGTCTTCGGGGATGGAACGCGGTAAAGGTGCCCTTTCAGGCCGTTGCCATCAGTGCGCCTCCAGCCAGTTTTTCCCCACGTTCATGTCAACAACGAGCGGCACGGCCAGTTCCATGGCAGCTTCCATCAGGGCTTTTACCTGTGCTTGCAGTTCCTCCGCTTCCTCCAAATGGCAGTCGAACACCAGTTCGTCATGCACCTGGAGCAACAGTTTGCTGCGCATCTTTTTCCGCTCCAGCCAAGCATGGATCTGGATCATCGCCACCTTGATGATGTCCGCCGCAGTGCCCTGCATGGGCGCATTGATGGCCACCCGCTCTGCTGCCGCGCGCACGGTGTTGTTGCCGCTGAGCACGTCGGGCAGGTAGCGCCGGCGGCCCATCAGCGTTTGCACGTAGCCGTGTTCCCGGCAGAAGGCGATGGTCTCGTCCATGTAGCGTTTCACGCCGGGGAACTGCGTGAAGTAGCCGGTGATGATCTCCTGCGCCTCCGCCCGTGGGATGCCCAAATTCTGGCTCAACCCGAATGCGCCTTGGCCGTAGGCGATGCCGAAGTTCACGGCCTTGGCACGGCTGCGCTGTTCCCGGGTCACCTCTGCGATGGGCACGTGGAACACCTTGGCCGCCGTGGCCGCGTGGATGTCCAGCCCTTGGCGGAAGGCTTCCTGCATGTTGGGGTCGCCGCTCATGTGGGCGATGATGCGCAGCTCGATCTGCGAATAGTCCGCACTGAGCAGGCCGTAGTGTTCGTTGCGTGGCACGAAGGCCTTGCGGATCTCACGCCCCTTTTCCGTGCGGATGGGGATGTTCTGCAAGTTGGGCTCGTCGCTGCTCAGGCGCCCGGTGGCGGCCACGGCTTGCCGGTAGTTGGTGTGTACGCGCCCATCGGCGGGGTCCGTGGCGAGCGGCAATGTGTCCACGTAGGTGCTCTTCAACTTGCGCAGGCTGCGGTAGTCCAGGATCAGCGGGATCACCGCATGTTCGTGCGCCATCGCGCTCAGGATGTCCTCGCTCGTTTGGTACTGGCCGGTGCGCGTCTTCTTCGGCTTTTCGCCGCCCAGCTTCAGCGTTTCAAAGAGCACATCGCCGAGTTGTTTCGGTGAATCGATGTTGAATTGTACGCCGCAGGCAGCGATGATCTTGTCCTGCAGGGCGATCAGTGCTTCACCCAGCTCCTTGCTGAAGGCGTTCAAGGCCTCCACGTCCAAACGGATCCCTTCGCGCTCCATGTCCGCCAGCACGCGCACCAGCGGCATCTCCACCTCGTGGAAGAGCTTTTCCTGCTCCATCTCCTTCAGTCTCGGCAGGAGCAGTTCGTGCAATCGCCAGGTGATGTCGGCATCCTCGGCGGCATATTCGGCCACGGCCTCCACGGCCACCTCGCGCATGGTCTTCTGGCCTTTGCCTTTGGGGCCGATCAGGTCCGTGATGGGCTTGGGTTTGTAGTGCAGCAGTGTTTCGGCCATGTAGTCCATGCCGTGCCGCAGGTCCGATTCCAACAGGAAATGCGCCAGCATGGTATCGAACTGCGGACCGGCGACGCGCACCCCGTAGCGCTCCAGCACCAGCATGTCGTACTTCAGGTTCTGCGCCACCTTGGTGATGCCTTCGTGCTCCAGCACGGCGCGGAAACGCTCCACCACGGCCTGTGCTTTTTCCTTGCCGGCAGGCACCGGCACATACCAGCCTTCATGTGCCTTCCAACTGAAGGAAAGGCCCACCAGCCCGGCTTTCTGCAGGTCCAAGTCGTCGGTTTCCGTATCGAAGCAGAATTTCCGAAGGCCTGCCAATTCGTTCGCCAAGGCTATTTGTTCCTGCTCCGTGGCAGCGATGCGGTATTCATGCGGCACCGTGCTGAGGTCGCCCATCGACACGTCATCGCGAGGCCCTGCGAAGCGATCTCCTCCCTCTCCTTCATTACTTCCCTCACCTTCAGCACCACTGAACATGTCCATCTGGTGCTTGGGCGTCACCTTCTTGCGGCTGGCCGCAGGCGGAGCGGTTGCCGGCTCGGCGTCCGCGATCCCGCCCAGCACTGTTTTCAACAGCGTGCGGAACTCCAATTCCTCGAACACGGCGCGCACCTTCGCTTCGTCGGGCGGGTCCAGGTGCAGGGCCTCATGGTCCAGCTCAACCGGTACATCGGTGATGATCGTGGCCAAGGCCTTGCTCATGCGCCCTTGTTCCGCGAAGGCGAGCACGTTCTCCTTTTGCTTGCCCTTGAGCTGCTCCACCCCGGCCAGCACACCCTCCAAGCTGCCGAATTGCTGCACCAGTTTCATCGCCGTCTTCTCGCCGATGCCCGGGATGCCGGGGATGTTGTCCACCGCATCGCCCATCAGCCCCAGGATGTCGCGCACCTGGTCGGTGTTTTCCAGCCCCCAGCGCGCACAGACCTCCTTGGGACCCAGCACCTCCGGCGGCGCACCGCTCTTGCCCGGCTTGTACATCAGCACCTGGTCCGTTACGAGCTGCCCGAAGTCTTTGTCCGGCGTCACCATGTAGGTGGTGTAGCCTTCCTTTTCGGCCTGCTTGGCCAAGGTGCCGATCACATCATCCGCCTCATGGCCCGCGCACTCCAGCACGGGGATGTTGAACGCGTCGATGATGCGGCGGATATAGGGCACGTTGCTGCGCAGGTCCTCGGGCGTTTCCTGCCGGTTGGCCTTGTACTCCGGGTGTACGTCCAAGCGGGTGGTGGGCGCGCCGAGGTCGAACACCACGGCGAGGTGCGTGGGCTTTTCGCGCTTGATCAGGTCCAGCAGGGTGAGCGTGAAGCCGAAGGCCGCGCTGGTGTTCAACCGCTGGCTGTTGATGCGCGGGTTGCGGATAAAGCTGAAGTAGGCGCGGAAGATCAGCGCGTAGGCATCCAGCAGGAAGAGGCGCTTGTCGGCGTTGCCGTTGGTGGAAGGGGTGCTTTGGGACATGCGGGGCGTGAAGGTAGGGGTGGGGTGCCGGGGTTCCGATCTTCAAAGACAAGCACAGGAAATGGAATAGGCGTACTACCTTGGCAACATGGAACCGGCCTCCATAACCCGTTCAAGTCCCAAAGCCCAACTGGATCCTTCCGCATGGAACGGTAGCCTGGCCGTGGAACCGGACCTGCACAAAGGTGAGGCCGTGATCCTGCTCCGTTTTCCGTACGACAAGACACTGGTGGAGCGCGTTCGCCAACTGCCCGGCGCACGTTGGTCGAAGACAAAGAAAGCCTGGTATGTGCGGGACAACGAGCACTACCGCCAGCAATTCGGGCTGCCGCCGAATGACAGAGGCAAGCATGCGCTGACACGGGTGGGCGATGTGAACAGGCCTGCGTTGCAGCGCTTGGTGGAAACCGTTCGGTTAAAAGGGTACAGCCCGCATACGGAGAACACCTACCGCAATGAGTTCGCGCAATTGCTGATGCGGTTGGGCGATGTGCCCGTGGACAGCCTCTCCCCCGAACGCTTGCGTAGTTATATGCTCTTTTGCACCGGCGAACTGAAATTGAGCGAAGCCACGCTCCATAGCCGCCTCAATGCCATCAAGTTCTACTTTGAGCAGGTGCTGAAGCGGGAAGAATTCTTTGCGGAGATCCCACGGCCGAAAAAACCGCATACCTTGCCCAAGCACATCAGCCCGCACGACGTGAAACGCCTCTTTGACCATACCCCCAACCTGAAGCACAACACCATGCTCCGGCTGTGTTACGGCATGGGCTTGCGCGTGAGCGAACTGGTAGCGCTGAAAATAGCGGACATCGACAGCGGCACCATGCAGGTACACATCCGCCGCGCCAAGGGTAAGAAAGACCGTTATGCGAACCTGCCGACCAGTATATTGGAGCAGCTTCGCACCTACTTCCGCGAATACCGCCCCAAGGAATACCTGTTCGAAGGCCAATACGGCGGGGCGTACACCACGCGCAGTGCCCAAGCGGTCTTCAAGCATGCCATGCAGAAAGCTGGGATCAATAAGAACATCGGAATCCACGGCTTGCGCCACTCCTTCGCCACCCACCTGCTTGAGGCGGGCACCGATATAAGCCTGATCCAAAAATTGCTTGGGCATGAAAACATCAAGACCACCCTGCTCTATGCCGAGGTGACCAACCAACGCGTGGCCACGGTGAAAAGTCCTTTGGATACCCTATGAATCCAACCAACACCACCCTACCCTTTGGATGCTTTGCGCAATGCGTCAAGCATCCAAGCAAAGCTCAAACCCACTGGTTTTCAATTCATCACACAAACAATTCCCGGAGTGGAGTTGCGTCTATTTAGGAGTTAGC